>JAICKM010001084.1 GCA_025927935.1 Chloroflexia bacterium
ACCGACGAAAGTGCTGCAAACGCCACGCGTTGCGGTGTGCGAATGTTTCGCAACGGGGTTGAGGAATTGTGCCAAGTGATTCGCCTACAAAGGGACACCAAGAAAGCACGCATAAGGAGCCGCGCACGACGTGAGCGGCGATAGCCGGTCATGGGGTGTGACCATTAATTGAGGCACGGCTTGGCGGCCGTTGCCCAGTAGTCGGGTGCCTGACCACTCTCGTACAGCGCCTTGAGGTTCATCAGGTCGGCCGCGTGGTCCAAGTCCCACTTCATCCCCACCCCCTTGAGCCGCCCGGCCAGGGTCTTGGCCGCGGCCTCGGTTGGGCCTGAGCCGATGTCCCAGCCGCGGCGGCGGGCCGACGGGTAATCCAGCATGTCCAGCCGCTCGGTGACGTACCCCCGCAACAGGCGCGTCGCCTCCCGCTTGGCCGGCGAGCGGTGGACTGACCGGGCCAAGGCATCGATCCCGACGAGCAGGGCCGTCGCCCCGGCGTGCTTGGCCGCGTGCAGCCGCGCCTGCGCCCACGCCGCCGACGCCGCCGTGCCGTCGCCCAGGCACGCGTCCGCCGCCGCGTGCACGTGCTGGGCCAGGTGATAAAAGTCCAGCAGCCGCGCGTCGAGCATCGGCAGGTTCCGCTCCAACTGCCTGGCGATCCACGGCGCCCCGTCGGTGAGGGCCAGCCGCTGGCGGGCAGCGGCCAGGCCCACCTGCCCCGCGTGCAGGCGCAGCAGTCGCCCGAGTTCCGCCGCGTCGCCGGCCGTCGCCAGGGCGTGACGGTGCTCCTTGGGCTGGTCATAGAACAGGGCGAACTTCAACTCCTTGAACGCCTGGTCGGTGCCGGGGCGGGCCGGCGGCAGGGGCTTGAGGTGCGTCGTGATCCCGCGGCGGCCGCGGGCACGCCGCCGCGCCGCCTGGGCCTTGCGACGCTTGTCCTTCTCGGCCTGGGTGACCGTGCGGACCATCAGCCCGTCCACCCCCACGTACAGGCGGCCCTTCTCCAACGCCTGGGCCTTGGCCGAGAACGCCGCCGGCACGGCCCCCGCGTCCCGCAGGGCCGTCGCCCGGCTCGCCTCGGCCTCGACGACCTGCCGCAGCCGCTCGGGGCAGACCGCCAAGCCGCCCACGCGCCGCAGGTTCGCCGCGGCCGAGCGGAAGCCGTCGGCCAGGCCCATCACGCAGCACAGTTCCCGCGCCCCGGCCGTGACCGCCGATGCGGCGATGCCGGCGTGCTCGTCCGACGGGTAGCACCCGCCGGCCTGCTGGCCCCAGTAGTAGCGCCGCCGCAGCACCAGCTCACCGGCGGCGGTGAGCACGCCGGCCGGCCGCACACCCTTGAACCGCGCCGCCGTCGTCCCGGGCGGCGCGTGCGCCGGGGGAAAAAGACGCGGCCGACGCCGCCGGGTCGGCGTCGATCTTCGCTTGGACGATCTCCTGAAAACACTCGCGCATCAGCCCTTGGAAGGCGTCACGCACGACCCACTCGCTGGCGGCGATCCACTGCCCGTCGGGCGCGGTCTCGACCGCCTTCATCGCTTGGTCCACCGTCGCGTCGAACTTCGCCCGCAACTGCCGCTTGAGCGCCTGCCGGTCCATGAGGCCTCCCTGCCGGAGTTTGGAGCCGGGGCCATTCTACCCCGGTCGTTGCC
>JAICKM010000129.1 GCA_025927935.1 Chloroflexia bacterium
CAGATGGGCATCACCCAGCAGCAGGTTGAGCGGCTCTGCCGCGACTGCATTCAGTACGGCTTCAACGCGGCGATGATCCCCGGTTGCTGGGTGCCGTTAGCCCGCCGTCTGCTTGATGGGAGTCCTGTTAAGGTCGCTAGTGCCGTGGACTTCCCACTGGGTGTGATGTCAACCCGCGGGCGGGTAGCCGAGACTGCCGCGCTGGTAGAGGCCGGCGCCGATGAGCTTGATATCACGATTAACATTGGCTGGTTGAAGTCCGGCAGGAGGAAAGAATTCAGGGACGATGTAGCCGCGGTCGTGCGGATGGCGCAGGGCCGGGCGATCAAAGTTATGCTGGAGTTACCCCTGCTTACTGCCGAGGAGCGTGCGTGGGTGGTCCAGGTCTGTATGGATGCCGGAGCACGCTATCTGAAGAACGCTAGCTCAGGAGCAGTCGGCATCGCCACTCCCGAAGACATTCGCTTCCTACGGCAGCGCGTGCGGCCTGGCGTGGGGGTAAAGGCATCGGGCGGCATCCATACGCGGGCGCAAGTTGAGCAGTTGCTTGCGGCGGGCGCCGAGTTGATTGGAACGAGCGCGGCGCTGGCAATTGTGGGGGCTGATGTTACGCGCAGGCAGGACGATCCGTTAGCCCCGCGGCAAGAGATTGCCTATTGACAAAAAGACGGGCATAGCTTATACTCTCCTTTGTAATTACATAGTTATAAAGATATATAATTATTTACGAGCTTGCACGCGGCCTTGTCCGCGATTTCACGACATGACGCGCCGTCGGGATCGTGAGTAACGGGCAGGACGGCACGGGAGGAAACGCACAAATGCAAGATAGCCACCCAAAGCTGGACGCGCGAACCATGTCGGATGCCCAGTTGGCCTCGCATATCCAGTACACCAACATCCGGCCTGATGCTACGCGCAATGACATCATCAGCCACCTAGAGACCAGCGCCCGGTACAAATTCAACGCGGCGATGGTTCAGATGTGCTGGGTGCCGCTGGCGCGCGAGGTGCTGCAGGGCACCGGCGTCCATGTCGCCACGTGTATCGGGCTGCCGATGGGCGGCGAGAGCTTGCACGCCAAGATCGGGCTCATTCGCGAATGCGTCGCGCTAGGCGCGGACGACATCGACTATGAGCCGAACATGGGTTTCTATCTCTCCGGAATGTACGACGAATTCCGCGAGGAGGCAGCCGCCATTGTACGCGCGGCTGGTGGACACGAAGTCAAGGCGATGCTCGAGTTCGGCTTCCTCAAGACCACCGATGAGCGACGGCACGCCGCCCGGCTGATCGACGAAGGTGGTGTGCATTGGATCAAGCAGTCAAGCGGCTGGGGCGCCGGTGGCATCCCGGCCACCGCTGAAGACATCCGTCTGCTGCGCGAAACGGTCAGCGAGCGCTGCCGGGTCAAGGCATCAGGCAAGGTGAATTCGTTCCAAAGGGCAGTCGAGGTTTTCGACGCCGGCGCCGAGATGATCGGCACAAGCTCTGCCCCGCTGATCATGCAGACGCGCCATAGTTCCCCGGATGGCGGCTAATCGCGCTACAAAGGGCTTCACCTTTCTCCGTCTACGGCAGCGCGGGTGATGAAGGTTAACGCTCGAATTCCAAGAGAAACGAGGGGCGAGGATGACAGACGCAGAGCTTAACTCGAACCGGCAAGTGGAGATCGTACTGATCGGCAGCTATCTAGTCGCGCTAGTCATGGACGTGGATCGCATCCCGCTGAAGGGGGAAACGCTGCTGGCCCATAATTTCCGCGAGGCATACGGCGGCAAAGGCTCGGACATGGCCGTGCAAGCGGCGCGACTCGGCACGCCGGTCCGCTTTGTCGGCTGCGTTGGCGACGACGACTTCGGCCGCGCCTTCATCAACCTGATGCGGGAGGAGGGGGTTAATACCGATCTGCTCCAGCAGCGAACCGAGCTGGCGACCGGCGCCGGGTTTATCATCAAGGCTAGCGATGGATCCAATATTATTACCGTGGACATCGGCGCCAATCAGCTCTTCAGCCCAGCCCACGTTGATCAGGCGCTGCCCTACATGCAGCCGCCGTCGGTTGTGCTGATCCAGCTTGAGATACCGCTGGAGACAGCCCTGCACGCCGCCCGGCGGGGGCGCGAACAGGGCTGCACCGTCATCCTGAACCCGGCCCCGGCTTACGATCTGCGCGGCCAGGATCTATCTAATGTCGACCTGCTGACGCCAAACGAAACCGAGGCGCGGGTGTGCCTGGGGCTAGAGCCCGGCGACGCGACCGACGACGTGGAGATCGCGCGGCGGCTGCTCGATCTCGGCTGCCGCACCGTGGTGATGACGCTCGGCGAGCGCGGTAGCCTCATCGTTTCGCGGGACGAAGTGACTCGTGTGCCGGCGTTCAGCTACGAGAACATCGTCGATAGCAATGGCGCCGGCGACTCGTTCAACGCGGCCCTCGCCGCGGGGCTGCTCGATGGCATGGCGTTGCTCGCTGCGGCGCGCTTCGCCAACGCAACTGCCGGTCTGTGCTGCACGCGCTGGGATACAGTACCTTCGTATCACACGCGGGCCGAGGTCGAGGCGTTTCTAGGGCAGCCGGCCAGCTCTTAAGGTGCCTGTTTGTCGTACCACGCGCGGGCCTGCCCTTACCCGCGCTTTCTGAAAGCGAGGATTCTATGCGCCCGAACCGGATTTTGCACCCCGAACTGGCGAAAGCCGTTGCCACACTCGGTCACCAGGATATCCTGCTCGTCACCGACGCCGGATTCCCGATCCCGGCGGATGCCTGGCGGATCGACCTGGGCTTCTACGAGGGCCTGCCCGATGTGCTCGACGTGCTGCGCGTGCTACGCCAGGAGATATTCGTCGAGGAAGTCCATTTCGCGGGCGACATCCTGACCAAGAACAAGCCGCTGTACGCCGCGTTGCAGCAGATCTATACCGCCTCCGGCGCCGATTTTAAGCTGACGACACACGAACAACTGGTCAACGACATCGCCCACCGCGCCAAGGTGATCGTCCGCTCCGGCTCGTTCAATCCCTGGGCGAACATCGCGCTGGTTTGCAGCACCGACCCGTTCGCCTGGTTCGCCGAGGGCACCGGCACCGAGATCCTGCCGGCTTACGTGGAGCGCCGCCGGCGCATCGAGGCCAACCTGGTGCCCGAGATCGTGGAGTAACGCCCGTCCCCCGCAAACAGGAGAAGTTGAGGCCATGACAGATACTCTCTATCTACCCGGACACCACGAGCGCGCCAAACTGATGCGCTACGATACGGCGGTGATCCTGAAGCGTTTCTTTTTCTGCGAACAATCGCTGATCATCACCGAGGCAGGTTGGATCGCAAGCGTGGCACCCTTGCCGGTCAAGACAACGCTGGCGCGGCTGTTGTGGGAAGACTCGCTGACGGCAAACGAGCTGCGCCAGCGGGTCTTCGAGTTGCGCTATCCGAGCCGCCTGATGGAGATCGGCGATGAAGAGCCGCTGGTGCAGCTCGTGGACGAGGCGCGCAACGCGCCGAACGCGCTGGCTATGTTCCGCTCGCTGGTCGAGGTCTTCAAGCCGGCGCTGCGCGAGGCATACCAGGCATACCTGGAGCTGGCCGATGAGCTTGGCGACGGGCCCAGCATCCGCTTCATCGATCAGGCGATGCGCGAGAAGGATCAGCAGATCGCCATGCTGCAGAAACTGCTGCCGCTGATACGCGATGCCGAGCCCGATAAGCAGGCCGCGGCCGACGCCTGGATCGCGGAACTACAGCAGCGGCTGGCCGGGCTTGGCAGCATCGGCCTCGATCCGGTGGAGGCGCCCCGCGGCGCGCCCCAATTGCTGCCCGGCCGCGTGGCCTTTGCGCTGGCGCAGGTGCCGGCGCGCGACGCCCGCTTCCAGCGCGTGCGTTTCTACTGGCCCGACGTGATCGACCCTGACTACCCCTATGGTGAAGGGCTGAGCCTGCAACTGCGCAGCGCCGTGAGCCACCTCAACGAGATCTGGGCCGTAGAGACGGGCGGCGCCCTGCTGCATGCCTTCGCCGACCAGCTCGGCTGGGAGTTCATCTTCGATGCGGCCCGTTGGACCTATGATGAATCACGGCACACGCGTATGGGTTATGAGCGGCTGCTGGCGTGGGGCTATGATCCGAGCGAGCTGCCGCTGGGCACCTACATCTACGACGCAGCGCGCGGACAGGATCCAATTTACCGTCTCGGCATGCTTTTCTTCTTCGAGACCAAGAACATCAAGAAAAAGCCGGAGCGGATCAAGAAGTTCACCGAATACGCGGACGACGTGAGCCGGCACGACATGGACTTCGACTGGGCCGACGAAACGCGCCACGCGCACTACGGCAACGTCTGGCTGGAGAAGCTATTGCAGTTGCGCGGCGCGGATCCCGACCCGCGCCTGGTCAGGGCGCGCTGCTCCGAATTGGTGGATGCTGTGGTGGAAAGCGCCACCGATGCCGAGCGCACCCAGATCCGCGCGATCGCTGACGCGATCGTAGACAAGGCTAAACGGATCGCGGTGGCCCGGTGATAGATCTTCCAGCTATCGTGCTCGCCGAGCGCGGCCAGTCACCTCGTCTGGAGAGCGTGCAAATCGACTCGCCCGGCCCCGGCGAGGTGCGGGTGCGGATGGTCGCCAGCGGGGTTTGTCACACCGATGTCGCCGCTGTGCGCGACGCTCGGGCGGCGCCGGTGCTGCTGGGGCACGAAGGTGCGGGCACGGTGGACGCGGTCGGGGCGGGCGTGACGCACGTTCGTCCGGGAGATCACGTCGTCATCAACTGGCAGCCGAAGTGCGGGCGCTGCCGGCGCTGTGTGTCGGGCCGACGAGATCTTTGTGAGGATATTCAGGGGACCGCACAGCCGCGGGCGTACTGGCACGGCCAGCCGCTCAACGTCATGCTCAACTCGGGCACTTTTTGCCCGCTGGTCGTAGTGCCCGCGGCCGGGGCCGTACCGATCCGGCGCGACATGCCGCTCGATAAGGCTGCCGTCCTGGGCTGCGCGGTCGCGACCGGCGTGGGCGCAGCGCTGTATACCGCGCAGGTGCGGCCCGGTGCGGGCGTGGTAGTGATCGGCGCGGGCGGGGTCGGGCTGAACGTGGTGCAGGGAGCGCGGCTGGCGAACGCCGCGCCAATCGTAGCGATCGATATCGACGACGAGCGGCTGCGCCAGGCCGAAGTCTTCGGCGCAACCCATACCGTCAACGGCCGCGCGCGCGATTCTGTAGCCACCGTGCGCGAGCTGACCGGCGGGCGCGGCGTTGAGCACGTTTTCGAGGTCGTTGGTATGCCGGAACTGATGTTGCAGGGCATCGAAATGCTGGCCCGCGGCGGCGTCTTGACGCTGGTCGGTGCGGCCACGCGGGACGCGACCCTGCCGTTCCACCCGCGGCGCTTCATGAGCCAGCAGCAGACAATCCAGGGCTGCATCTACGGCAACATCTCCCCGGAGCTTAACCTACCGCTCTTCGCTGACTGGTATATGGACGGACGGCTGCTGCTCGACCAGCTTAAGGGCGATCCGATCCGCCTGGAGGACGTGCCCGGCGTGTTCGCGGGGCGCAGGCCGCCGGGTGCCGCGCGGCCACTGGTGCTGTTCGCGGAGGCGGAATGACGGCGTACCCAATTGAAGCCCTGTTCCCAGAGCAGCTTCAGGACCGGCTCGACAAATGCCCCACGCTGGTGCTGGGGTTGGGCACGATCGAATGGCACAGCTACCACCTGCCTCTGGGCCTAGACGGGCTGGTGGCGCAGGGGCTAGCCGAGCGCGTCGCCAGGCGGCTGGACGCGGTGCTCGCGCCAGTGTCGTACTGGGCGGCCGGCGGAGTGGCCTACCCGTACACGCTCAACCTGCCGGGGCGCGTTGTGGAGCCGCTGCTCGAAGCGCTGTTCGAGCAGTTCGCGGCGATGGGCTTCCGGCTAATCGTCGGGCTGACCGGGCACTTCGGGCTGGAGCAAACGCTGATTCTGAAGCGCGCCGGGGTCGCGGTGATGCGCCGCTCACCGGTCACGATCCTGCCCGTGACCGAATACGACATGACGACCGATATCGGCTATAAGGGCGACCACGCGTCCACTGGCGAGACATCGCTGCTATGGGCGCTGCGACCCGAACTGGTGCGACTCGACGCCGTGTCCCCTGGCGCCCCGCTCGATGGCGTTCTGGGGCCGGACCCGCGCGGCAGCGCGAGCGAGACGCTGGGACAGGAGCTACTCGAACAGATCGCTGGACGCACCGCGGAGGTGGCGGCGCGGCTGCTCCGTCACACCGCGCCGCTGGAACGAGCCGCATACGTGGAGGCGCTAGCCGCGGGGGTCCGCGTACTGGAGCGCACGCTACGCGAGCGCGGGACCCGACCCAAGAGCCTGGTACCCTCTATTACAACGCCGGCTTACCTGGCCCACTGCCGGGCCATCTACAGCGGCGCCTACGCCCTGGCCCAGAGCGAGGCCGAACGCAAATTAGACGACCTGTCGAACTAGAGGAGCAGCTGCAATGGCCAGTTCAGAGATCGATCTCGACCTGGAGTACATGCCGAGATTCGGCGGCAAGCTCGACTACGGCATCGGGGCTATCGGCGCCGGTTTCATCATGCGCGACGTTCACCTTGTTGCCTACCGCGAGGCCGGCTATAACGTCGTCGCCGTGGCCTCCCGCACCCCGGCGAACGCCCTCGCTGCGGCCCGTCAGAACGGCATCGAGCGCGTACACGACGACTGGCGCGAGCTCTTGGCCGACCCTGCGGTCGAGATAGTCGACATCGCCTTCCCGCCCGATCAGCAACTCGACATCGTGCGCGAGGCAGTGCGCTACGCCGGGCGGATCAAGGGCATCCTGGCGCAAAAGCCGCTGGCAGTCAGCCTGGACGCTGCTGCCGAGATAGTCCGCCTTTGTGACGAAGCCGGCATCACCCTGGCGGTCAACCAGAACATGCGCTACGACCAGTCGATGCGCGCCCTGAAGACCCTGTTGAAGCGCGGCTACCTGGGAGAGCCAGTGGTGGCGCAGATTACGATGCACGCCCGCCCGCACTGGCAAAGCTTCCTGCACGGCTATGAGCGCCTGGCGATCCTCAACATGAGCATTCACCACCTAGATGTGTTCCGCTACTTGTTTGGCGACCCGGAACGCATCATGGTGAGTGTGCGCACCGATCCCGGTCCCGACTTCGCGCACACCGACGGCATGGCCTTTTACGTTCTGGAGTTTCCCGACCAGTTGCGGGCCGTGGCGATCGATAACTGCTTCACCTGGGCCGACCAGGGCATCGAGTGGCGCGTCGAGGGGACAGAGGGTATCGCTAAGGGGACCCTAGGCTGGCCCAACTATCCTAGCGGCAGCGCGAGCACAATCGACTTTACCACGAAGCTCCAGCCAGGCTACTGGTTCCAGCCGCGCTGGAGCGAGCGCTGGTTTCCGCAGGCCTTCGCCGGCACGATGGGCCAGCTTCTACAGGCGGTCGCCACGCATACCCAGCCGGAGATCTCGGGTCACGACAATCTGAAGACGATGGCTCTGATCGAGGCAGCTTACTACTCGGCCGCCGAGCGCAGAGCTATCGCGTTGTCAGATATCCCGGTGCCTACTTGGGCAGGCTGACTTGGCTGCTCGGCGCGTTTTTGCTTGACAGCCCATCTTTTGTGTGCTATATTATATTGTAGCTACGTAATTACATTGCTCCCATAATCGCCAGGATTTTAGCCTGCGCAGATGAGGCCGACTATGCACCTGAGCATCTTCTCCAGTGTGATCACCGGAGCTAACCAGGCCGAGGTTGCGCGCAAGACCCGCGCATTTGGTTTACGTTCCGTGCAGTTGGTCCCTGACGAAGTAAACGTGGGCTGGGGCTTTGACGGCACCGGCGCCTCCGGCTCCTTCGAGAGTTGGGCCGAAGCCTACGGCCGTGAGGGCATCGAGATCTGCGCCATCGCCGGCTACCTCAATCTGTTGCACCATGACGAAACCAGGCGCCGGCAGAATATCGACATTTTCAAGTCCTTCCTGCACGATATGAACACGATCGGCTGCCGTTACATTTCGACTGAAACCGGCAGCTTCGCGCCGACCGGGGATTGGGACTTCGACCCGAAGAACCGCACGCAGCAGGCATGGGACGAGTTGCGCCGCGTCACCGCCGACCTGGTGGAGACGGCCGCCCGCGAGAACGCGGTCATTCTCTACGAGCCATACATAGTCAACGTCTGCTATTCGCCCGAGCTGGGCGCGAAGTTCGTGCGCGAGGTCAACTCGCCGCATCTGGCGCTGCTGCTGGACCCGACAAACTGGTTCGAAACCGAGATGGCTCATCCCGACAAGGTGCGCGAGGTAATTGATCGAGGCTTCGCTGCCGAGCGCGGCCTGTTCCGCCTCGCCCATGCCAAGGATGTGACTCCGGCCGCCCCAGACGCCGACAAGCCGGGTCTGCCCGGTCCGGGCAAGGGTATCATCGACTACGGCTACTATGCGCAAAAGCTGCGCGAGCACAACTATAATGGGCCGTTGATCATGGAGCACCTGACGGAGGCCGACATACCCGAAGCCATGCGCTACGTGCAAGGTTTCATCGACCAGTACGCCCAACGGTCGGAGCCGGATCTGGCCGGGCAAAGGAGCGCAAGGTGAAGACGATCGTCCCAGAGCCAGCTGAATACCAGCCGGCGCCGCCCGCCGCCGAGATCAGGCAGCGCTACGGCATCGGCATCGTCGGCTGCGGGACGATCGTGCGCCAGGCCCATCTACCCGCCTACCGCCAGTTCGGCTACAGGGTCGCCGGCGTCAGCGACATCATCGAAGAGGCGGCCTGCTCGACCGCTCAGCAGTTCAACGTGCCGTTCTGGACGACTGACGTCAACGAGCTGCTGGCGCGGCCTGACGTCGACGTTATCGATCTCGCCGTACATGCTGCGCAGCGGCGTCCCCTGGTCGAGAAAATCGCCGCGGCGGGCAAGCACATCTTGTCGCAGAAGCCCTTCGCCCTCTCGCTCGAAGATGCCCGGCACATGGTAGCGGTCTGCCGAGAGGCCGACGTCACGCTGATGGTCAATCAGCAGGCCCGGTGGGCGCCCGCCCACCGGGCACTGAAACTACTGGTCGACCGCGGCGTGCTTGGGCACCTGTGGAGCGTGGTCCATTTTTATCGCGGCTTCCAGGACATTCCTGGCTCGTGGTTCGTGAAGCTGGCGCATTTCAACATTCTCGATCACGGTATCCACTATATCGATCTCACGCGCTACTTCACAGGCAGAACCCCGCTGCGTATCAAAGCCACGACCGCCACCGTGCCGGGGCAGGTCGCGGTTTCACCCATGATCTACACAATCCTCTGCGAATATGAGCCGCAAGCCCAGCTCATGACCACCCTTCACTTCAACAATATCGTCCCGGCGCAGACCACACATCAGTACACCTGGTTGCTCGACGGCACGCTCGGCTCAGCGTCGGCCACCCTTGACGAGCTGACGATTGTGCTCAACGAGCGGCCCGACGAGCGGCAGGTAATCAAGCTGCAAGGGAGCTGGTTCCCCGACGCCTTTGGTGGCTCGATGGGTGAGCTATTGCAGGCACTCGCCGACGGTCGGCAGCCGATGACCTCCGGTGAGGACAATCTTGAAACGGTCTGTATGGCGCAAGCAGCGGTCGAGTCGGCGGAAACCGGCCGCACGGTCGACCTTGCCGGGTAGCGCCAGGAAGCAGACCTCGCCGCTATGGCCCCGCAACTTGCCCATACCCAGAGTGGTTGCGGTGCGGCGGAATGGATATAGAAGACGCCCGGCAGCGCGGCCCTATGGCCGGCGACTGCCGCAAGCGGTTCAGGAAGAGGAGGTTGGCCTAAGAGAGTACCAAAGATCGGCAGTAAACCCGATTTCGGTGTGCGGAGAGGATGCTCCCACGCATATCCTCAATTGGTCGGTGGTTCAGTAATATCCAGTAACAGCGCAAGTACTGTAGCTAGGGGAGGACTATTTCGATGATAAAGCTTTCTGCCGTCAAGCAAAGAATAGCCTTTGCCGTCGTCGCACTCATGTTGCTGGGAAGCCTGCTGGCCGCCTGTGGTGGCGAGGCCGCGTCGACCGGCACGGCGGTGGCTCCGGTGGCGACCGACACAACCTCTGCCGCCGCGCCCACCAGCACAACCGCGGCGGCGGGGCCAACCGACATGGCGGCCGCCACACCGGCGGGCACAACCGCAGCCAAACAGAACATTACGCTAACCTATATCGCGAGCCAGGGCTGGATCCAGCCCGCCGAAATGGATCTTGCCAAGCAGTTCGAGGCCCAGACCGGCATCCATATCGACTATCAGATCATCCCGGCCGACCAGTATTTCACGGTGCTGCAAACCAAGCTCAACTCCGGCGAAGGCCCCGACATCTTCGGCGGCCAGAGCGGCAAGACCGACCTCAAGGTCAATTACAACGCCGCTAAGAACGCCGTCGATCTGAGCGACCAAGAATGGATCAAGCGCGAAGATCCGGCCGCGGTAGACCAGACCACGGTGGACGGCAAGGTCTACGGACTAACTATCTGGGACCCCTCGCGCTTCGTCATCGTCTACAATAAAGACATCTTCCAGAAACTGGGCCTGAGCGTCCCGCACTCCTACGCCGAGTTCAAGGCAGCGGCGCAGAAGATCAAGGACTCCGGCGTCACGCCGGTCTACGAGCCGGTCGCGGACGGCTGGCACCAGACCCTCTGGTTCGCGGAGGATGGGCCACGCTACGAGGAGGTCACTTCCGGCCTGGCCGACGCGCTGAACGCCAACAAGGCCACATTCGCCGGTAATCCAACGATGCTCCAGGCGTTGACCGAATTGAAGGAAATGTACGATCTTGGCTTCTTCGGCGATAATACCCTCGCCGACACCGTCGCCGACACCGATAAGAATCTGGCTGAAGGCAAGTACGCGATGGTTTACGCTTCCATCAACGAACCGGCCTCTATCGAGGCGGCTTATGCGAACGTCAAGGCGTCAACCTTCGGCTTCTTCCCTAACCCGCTGGCCGACAACCAGATTTCGGGTTACCAGCCGGCCGGGCCCAGCAAGTTCATCTATTCGGGATCGAAGCACATCGATGCGGCCAAGCAGTACTTCGAGTTCCTGACCCAGCCGGCCAACCTGCAATATCTGCTCGACCACACCGCGGCTTTCTCGAACCTCAACTTCCCTGCGGTGAAGAGCAAATACACCGACGAGCAGAAGGCCTTCCTGAGCAGCGCGAAGTCGGGTGTGGTCTATCAGATCGCGGTTAACTATCTCAACCCGCAGTGGATCGACATCGGCAAGGACGTAGTTGCGATGTTCACTGGCGCCGAGCAACCACTTGACGTGCTCAAGGCAATTGATCAGCGCAGAGCGACCCAGGCCCAAACGGCCAAAGACCCGGCCTGGTCCAACCCGTAATTCGCGCCTCGCCCCGCAACCCTGGTATGGGAGGAGTCAGTGGTCGGCGATGCCGGCTACTGACTCCACTGCCAGCTTGTACACAAGCAACAGGACCATGTAGCTGCTGTCACAGGTGCAGAGGAGACCACACATGCGCATACCAGCCCGACTAAGCTCTATTGCCGCACCTCGCGCCGTCGAGAACAGGAAGCACCCCACCACCGCGATGTACCCCTTCTACTTTTCGGCCGGCGCGCTGATTCTTTACCTGGTGTTTTTCATAATTCCTGGCCTTATGGGTTTCTACTATGCCTTTACCGACTGGAACAGTTTTTCGAGCCAGGTTAACTTCGTGGGGCTGGACAATTTCAAGCTAATTTTCTCCTCCACCAGCCGCTATCCGGGCTATATTCAGAACACCCTGATCTTCTCCGTCGCTACGATCGCCTTGAAGACGGTCTTGGGGCTGCTGCTGGCGTTGCTGTTGAATGGCGCCCTAGTGAAGCTCACGCATCTTCATCGCGCCATCATTTATCTGCCGGCTGTGCTGCCGCTGCTGGTCGTCGGCCTCGTTTTCAAGTCGATCCTGAACCCCGCGAGTGGCCTGCTCAACCAGTTCCTGCGGGCGGTAGGCTTGGGAGGGCTGGCCCAGCGCTGGCTGGTGGACGTGCATTGGGCGCTACCGTCAATCATCGGCGTCGACACCTGGCGGGGGGTAGGCTACATCATGGTTATTCTCCTGGCAGGCCTGCAAAGCATTCCGCACGAGTATCATGAGGCCGCCGCGCTCGACGGCGCCGGGCCCATCGCGCAGTTGCGCCACGTCACGCTGCCCCTGCTCGCACCCGCGCTCACCGTCACTACGGTGCTGAATCTACTATACGCCATCAAGGTCTTCGATATCGTCTA
>JAICKM010000405.1 GCA_025927935.1 Chloroflexia bacterium
CGCGAACCGGCCCGCTGGTCCTGGGCCGAGTTTCTCCAACTACCCACGCAAACCTTCGTTGCCGACATCCATTGCGTCACCAAATGGACGAAATTCGACACCCGCTGGGTGGGGGTCAGCCTGGATACCCTCCTGGAGCATGTGGAACTGGACCGCCGGGCGCAATATGTCAGCGCCTTTTGCGACGGGGGCTACACGACCAATCTGCCCTTACCCGATATCATCAACGGCCAGGCGTTTATCGCCTATCAGTACGCCGACCAGCCGCTGGCTCCGGAGCACGGCGGCCCGGCCCGGCTGCTGGTGCCCCATCTCTACCTGTGGAAGAGCGCGAAATGGATCCGCGGGCTGCGGCTGCTGGAGCAGGACAGACCCGGCTTCTGGGAATCGCTCGGCTATAACAACCATGGCGATCCCTGGAAAGAGGAACGCTATAGCGGGGATTGAGCCGGGGTGGCGCGCGAGAGAAGCGACTGTCTGCATGAGCAGACCGGGTGCGCGGCAGCCGGTTCCTTTCTGACACTGGCTCCAGGGAGTTCAGTTATGCAGCATTCCATCGAGTGGCAGATTGCCACGGTTACGGCCATCAAGCCGGAGACGCCCCAGGTCAAGACTTTCACTCTCGCTTTGCCTGCCTGGATGCCGCATCGCGCCGGGCAGCATTACGATCTGCGGCTGACCGCTCCGGACGGTTATCAGGCACAACGCAGCTATTCCATTGCCTCGCCCCCGGAGCGCTCGGGCGAGATCGATCTCACGGTGGAGCGGTTACCCGACGGCGAGGTGTCCTCGTATCTGCACGACGTGCTGGTCGTCGGCGACCAGGTGGAACTCCGTGGCCCCATCGGCGGTTATTTTGTATGGGAGGCGCGACTGGGCGGGCCGGTGCTGCTCATCGCGGGCGGCTCAGGCGTGGTCCCGCTGATGGCGATGATTCGCCACGGGTCCGCGTCCGGGGCGCGGGTGCCCATGCGCCTGCTCTACAGCTCGCGCACCCCTGAGGATGTGATTTATGCCACGGAACTGGCGCAACTACAGGCCACGCACGCCGGGCTGGAGGTGTTTCACACCCTGACCCGCGCGCAACCGCCGGGCTGGACCGGCTACGCCCGGCGGATCGACGCGCCCATGCTCCGCGAAGTGGCCGCGCCGCTGGGGCCGGCCCCGCAAGTCTTCATCTGTGGACCCACGTTGCTGGTGGAAGCGGCGGCCAACAATCTGGTGCAAATCGGCATTGCGCCGGGCCAGGTGCGGACCGAACGCTTTGGGCCGTCGGGTGGTCCGGCGTAGAGAGGGGATCGATGGTGGACAGTGTGGAGACCGATCTGGATCGGGCCTTAATGCTCGACGGGAATGCGCTCGCGGGCTTGCTGCAAGAGATCTTCACGGTGGAGATGACAGCGAGTCCGACCGAATGCGCCAGTTGCGGGCGGGAGGGCGCGCTGGGCACGTTGCTCGCCTTTATCCAGGGGCCAGGCATGGTGTTGCGTTGCCCGGCCTGCGAGCAGGTGATCCTGCGCATCGTCCAAACGCCGCAGGCCATCTACCTGGACGCCCGCGGCGCGGTCTATTTACGCCTGGCGCGGGCGCCGGCCTGACTCCGGCGCCCGCGCTAGGCGGTAACTTGCTTCCTTACCTCCTGCGCCCAGCGCAACAGCCGCCGGGTTGTACGCAGGATCGCTGCACAGATCGCAGGCTGAGGAGAATCCAGCATGAACATAGAAAGCGCGGCAATGGACGCGCCGGAGTGGGCCGCGGATACCGGCGCCGACGAGGCGCTGGTGGATGCGCTCTTGCGCGGCGAGGAAAGTGCGTTCGTGGCGCTGCTCGATCGCTTCCACCCGGCGCTGGTGCGGCTGGCGCTGGTGTATGTGCAAGACCGCGCCGTCGCCGAAGAAGTGGCCCAAGAGACCTGGATCGGCGTCCTCCAGGGGCTGCCCCGCTTCGAGCGCCGCTCCTCACTCAAGACCTGGATCTTCCATATTCTAACCAACCAGGCCCGGACACGCGGCAAGCGCGATGCCCGAACTATTCCCTTCTCCGCTCTTGGCAACCTCGACGATGAAGGGGCCGAACCGGCCGTGGACCCCTCCCGCTTCCGGCCGGAAGGCGAACCCTGGGCGCATAACTGGGCCACGCCGCCACGCAGTTGGGACGCGGTGCCCGAAGACCGGCTCCTGGCGCAGGAGACCCGCGCCTACATTGAGCACGCAATTAACGCGCTGCCGCCCAGCCAGCGGGAAATCATTACCCTGCGCGATGTGCTGGGGTGGCATTCCGGCGAGGTGTGTAACGTTTTAGGGATAACGGAGACTAATCAACGAGTGTTGCTGCATCGTGCGCGCTCCAAGGTCCGCCAGGCGCTGGCGCAATATCTAACCGGAGAGTGAGTCGAGCCATGACATCACCCACTGACATGACGTGCCAGGAACTGGTGGAACTGGTGACGGAGTATTTTGAGAATACACTACCACCCGCGGACCGTGCGCGCTTCGAGGCCCACATTGGGATATGTGGGCCTTGCCGCAACTACCTGGCGCAGATGGAGCAGACCATCCGCCTAAGCGGCCAACTGACCGAGGAGGCCATAGCGCCCGATGTGCAGCAGGAATTGCTGCGCACCTTCCGCAACTGGAAGCCGTCGCAGTAGGGAGCGGGCGATTCGCCTGCTCCCTCCACCCGCTCCCGCCTGCCCATTCTCGCCCCGCGCTTGCCTCCACTCCCATCCCTTCGCATCCCGCCTGCCCCCATCTGTAACGAAACAGGCCGCTACCCACACTATAGGGAAAGCGCGGCCCTGCCGCCTTGCGTAAGACACCCGATCAAGAAAGGACACGAGCCAAGTGAAAATGTTATTACGATCCACTATGCTCGCCGGCATGATGTTCGGCTTCCTGGTTTCCCTGTTCGGTGCCCCGGCCCGCGCGGCAGCCGGCGCGGATGTGTTCACCGATCCGCCGAAAACTTTCCCGGTGGTGCAGGGCTGGTACGAGGGGCGCGCGACGTACTACTACGATTTCGGCGCCAGTTCGCCGCCCCTCAACGACGCCAAGACGGTGGCCCACATCCCGATTTATGTGCTGGTAACCGGGTTCGACAGCAACGGCCAGCCGCAACCCGTCGCCGATCAGCATAACATCGTCGACTTCGTACCCGGCGATCCCGGCTACTCGGATCTATGGCAGGTCAATTTTGTCACCGTGCCGGCAAACTATATCGCCAATACTGTGCGTTCGCTGGACGATGTGCAAAAGGCCGGCTATCCCATCAAAGCCACCGATCAACTCGTGAACTGCCCGGTGGTGCCGCTCAATTCCAGCCTGGCCGAAGGCACGCCGGGGCTGACCAAAGGCTGGTATAAGGGCAAGGAAGTTCACTACTTCGATTTTGGCCCCAGCCCCGATTTCACCCTGCCGATTTATGCCTTTATCACCGGCCTGGACAGCGCCGGCAACCCGCAGTTCGTACCAGGCCAACACAATATTATCGGCGTGATTCCCGGCCAGGGCGGCTACAGCGCGTTCTGGGATCTGCACCTGGTGAAAGTGCCGGCGGATTACCAGGCCAACAGTATCACCTCGATTGCCCAGGCCCTGGCATCGGGCTATGAGATGATTCACCCCGGCATCGTGGTAAATTGCCCGGTGATCCGCACTGACGCCGCGCCCAGCATGGGCAGCGCTCCCGGTATGCCGACGACCGGCGCGGCGACCGATAGGCTGCTGTTCTATCTGATCGGGCTGGCCGGGGCAATGTTCGCCGCAGGCCTGGTCATGCGTAGATCCAGCACCGGCTTCCAACTCCGCCCGGTCGCCCGGCGTTCCTGGCCGCGGCGCCGAAGCCGGTGATCGGCCCCATTGCGCCTGGCTTGCAGTTCCATCCAACACAGCGCCCCGCGCCGGACAATATTGTCCGGCGCGCACTGTGGTGCTCCAGTCCGTTACATTACATGGTCCCCTGCATTTGCGCAAGCCCCCGGCGCAGGTAAATCCCGGCCGCAATAGGACGGTTGGAAGGACGATCAGGGGGACATGTGCGGGCTATACTCCGCCTGTGCTGTTGAATGCGGGCGCTGCTGCACGGGCCAGGGAGCTACAACCATGCGCACTGCGATTCTTCCGGCGGGCGCAAGGGCGCGCGGACGAGAGCGCCGATGAACCGGCCCTACGTGCTGATTAACGTCGCCGCTACGGCGGACGGCAAACTCGACACCATCGAGGGGCGGGGCGCCGCGATTTCCTCACCCCGCGATAAGGAGCGCGTCGACCGCCTGCGCGCGGCCACCGATGCGGTGATGGTCGGCGGGCACACCCTGCTCGGCGAAGATCCGAAACTCACCGTGAAGTCGGCGACCCTGCAGGCGGAACGGGTGGCCCGCGGCTGGAATGCGCACCCGGCGAAGGTAGGTATTGTCTCGCGCCCCGATCTGCGAGCGGACGCGCAATTCCTCACCGCCGGGCCGGCGCGCCGCATTCTATTCACCACGGCCCAGGTCACGCCCGCGCAGCTTGCCGTGGTACGCCAGGCCGGGGCCGAGGTTTATGTGCTAGGCGAGACTCGTGTGGATTTGCCTGGGGCGCTCGGCAAGCTGAAGGAACTGGGCGTCAACCACCTGCTGGTTGAAGGCGGGGGTACGCTGAACTTCGAGCTTTTGCGCCTGGGGCTCGTGGACGAGTTGCAAATGTATCTCGCGCCGCTGATCTTCGGTGGCGGGCGTGCCCCGACCCTCGCCGGAGGCGCGGGCCTGCCCCGTGACCAGGCCATCGCCCTACACGCTACCAATGTGGAGGTCTGGGATGACGGCGGGGTTGTGTTGCATTATGCAGTACGATAATTAGCACCCGCTGATCGCCGCTATCCGGCGCGATCCATCGGGTAAGGATTGAGGTGAACCTATGAGCGGTACTCATCTACCCATCAGCGAACTTCTCGCCGAAAACCGGTTTCACGATTGTGCCGGACTAGGCGACGACCACGTCTGCGTGCGCATTGTCTCGATTGCCGATTTGCCCACACGGTTCGGCGACTTCCACATCGTCGCCTTCGCCAACAACCGCGACGGCAAAGAGCACGCGGCCCTGGTGCGCGGCGATGTGACAAACGCTGCCGATGTCCCCGTGCGCCTGCACTCCGAATGCCTGACCGGCGATGCCCTGGGATCGCTGCGCTGCGATTGCCGCGACCAGTTGGAGACCGCGCTGCACATGCTCGGCCAGATGGAGCGGGGGATTCTGCTCTACATGCGCCAGGAGGGGCGCGGCATCGGGTTTCTCAACAAGATCCGCGCCTATGCCTTGCAGGACTACGGGTATGACACCGTCGATGCGAACCTCGCGCTCGGCTTCCGCGACGACGAGCGCGAGTACAGTGTGGCGGCGCATATGCTCATGTCGCTCAAGGTCCGCTCTGTGCAGTTGCTCACCAATAATCCGCGCAAAATCGATGCCCTGACGGCGCTCGGAGTCCCGGTGACGGATCGCATCCCGCTGATCATCCCGCCGAATCCGTACAACCGCTTCTACCTGGAAACCAAGGCGCAACGGTCGGGCCACCTGCTGGACCCCCAGGGCAAGGAGCGGCTGCCTGAGCAGAACGAGACCCCGATTGTGGCGGGTATGACGAGCGCACAGATCGCCGGGGTAGCGGAGGCGCAGCAAACCGCGGCTGCGGAGGCGCAGCAAGCCGCTGCGGATGTCGCCGGCGGCATGGCATAGCCGGCAGAAGGGAGGCACACCGTGAGCGTGGCGAACCGGGTCGTGGTCATCACCGGCGCGACGGGTGGGCTGGGGCGCGTGGTCGCCCGCAGACTCGCGGAGGAAGGGGCGCGACTGGCCCTCTTCAGCACCAATACCACGCATCTAGACGCGCTGGCCGCCGAGTTGCAACTACCCGCCGAGCGCGTGCTGGTGCGAGCGGTGGATCTTCGCGATGCCGGCGCGGCGCGGGAAGCAGCCCAGGCGGTGATCGCCAAGTTTGGCCGGGCCGAGATCCTCCTGCACCTGGTCGGCGGTTGGGCCGGAGGCACGCCGGTGGTGGCAGTGGAGGCGGGCACCGTGGACGAGATGCTCCAACAGCACCTCTGGACGACTCTCTACCTGATGCAGGCGTTCGTGCCGCTGTTCCTGACCAACGGCTGGGGTCGCCTGATCGCCGTGTCGTCGCCCTTCGCCTCGCACCCGCAGGCCAAGGGCGCGCCCTATGCCATCGGCAAGGCCGCGCAAGAAGCGTTGTTCCAGACGCTGGCGGCCGAGCTGGCGGACACCGGTGTGACCGCCAACCTGCTGCTGGTGCGCACCATCGACGCCCAGCACGAGCGCAACCGGGAGCGCACGGCAAAGAACAGCGCCTGGACCAGCCCCGAGGAGATCTGCGCGGCGATCTTGTATCTCTGTTCGCAGGAAGCAAGCGCTGTCAATGGCGCCCGGCTACCTCTGTACGGACGGCCGTAGCGGCGGCACACAGACAGCTTAGCATCAG
>JAICKM010000451.1 GCA_025927935.1 Chloroflexia bacterium
CGAATCGGCCCCGTTTCCGCTGTTGTCATGGGTGCTCCCGTCTGCGTTTCATCAGTTCTGCGGGCCGCCGTTGCGGGCCGGCCTCAGTATGGGTACAATCAGGCTGGATATATTATACTCGATAGCGATCCCGATGGGAACTACCTTACCTCGCGTGATCGCCGAAGCAGGCCGCCCGGCAGCCGGGCGGCGGAGAGGATCTATTGCGTGAAAGACATCCCGCCGGACCTGACCGGCACCTTTGATCTGCTGGTCGAACAGCAACATACCGCCGCTGCCTACGGCAATACCGGCATGCTCGTGCTCGCGACCCCTATCGTGCTCTGGATGATCGAGGTGGCCGCGTACCAGGCGATCCAGCCCTATCTCGACGCGGGCGAAGGCGTCGCCGGGACGCATATCGACCTGCGCCACCTGGCCCCCACGGCGATTGGCCGCCAGGCCGTGGCCCACGCCCGCCTGACCGGCCGGCGGGGCCGCCGCAGCACCTTCGCCTGCCGCGTCACCAGCGGAGACAAAGTGATCGCCGAGGGTACCTACGAAAACGCGATCATCGACCAGGCTCGCATCCTCGCCACCGCCGACGAGTGCTGAGTGCTGAATGCTGAGTGGAGACGAGTGATCTGCCATATCTTGCACAAGCACTCGTCTCTGTTTATTGCCCTGATCGCTAATCGATAAATCACTCGTCGTCCTCAGCACTCAGCACTTAGCACTCGTCTGTGGTTGACAGGGGCGGACCAATCTGGTATATTAGTCCGGCATACAGCGATACGGCGACGTAGCCAAGTGGTAAGGCAGAGGTCTGCAAAACCTCCATGCAGCGGTTCGAATCCGCTCGTCGCCTCCCGTTTGACCTCTGAAGGCACTGCCCCCCGGTAGTGCCTTTCGTATTGGCAGCACCCACACAGGAGACCCGCATGAGCAACCTCACGCCCGAACAAGAACAGGCCCAGATCCAGGTCCTCGACACCAAGCGCGTCTACGACGGCAAGCTCTTCAAGGTGGACGTGGAGGATGTGCGGCTGCCCAGTGGCCGCACCAGCAAGCGCGAGATTGTGCGCCACCCCGGCGCCGTCGCGCTCATGGTGATCGACCCGGACGGCCAGTTGCTGCTGGTGCGTCAGTATCGCCGCGCCACCGACCAGGTGCTGCTGGAGATCCCGGCGGGCACCCGCGAACCCAACGAAGA
This sequence comes from Chloroflexia bacterium, assembly GCA_025927935.1. The sequence goes on from JAICKM010000451.1 coordinate 1,193, forward strand.
TGCCGAAGCCTGCGCGCGCCGCGAAGTGCAGGAGGAAACGGGCTTCGCCGCGGGTACCGTCGAGCACCTGGGCGGCTTCTACTCCGCGCCCGGCTTCTGCACCGAGTACCTGGAATGCTATCTCTGCACCGACCTGCGCCCCGGCGACCTCCACCCGGAGGAGGACGAAGACCTCCAGTTGGAGCGCCTGAGCCTCGATGAAGCCTGGGCCGCCGCGGCGGACGGCAGGATCAGCGACGCCAAGACGCTGGCGGGCCTGCTGCTTTACGCTGCCCGCCACCCCGAAGCCCGGCCCCGCGCCTGAGTTTGCCGGCCACATCTCCGCGCCTGTTCCTCCGTCATAAGATCTGGGCGGACGGGCGCGGGCGAATCATGCGCTGATTTACCCAAGGAGGTAGCCCGGAGTGTCCCGGCTTGTACTGTTTATAGACGACGGTGGCGTGATGAACGACAACGAGCGCCGCAGCCTGCAATGGCAGCGCCTGGTCGGCGAGTTCTTCGCGCCCCGCCTGGGCGGGACCGCCGAAGCCTGGGCCGCCGCGAACTATGCCGTGATGATGCGCATGCTGGAGAGCGCCGCCTGGACGGCGCGCATGCAAGCCGTGCCCGACTACGCCGAGTTCGACCGCCTCTATCTGCGTGATTGGATGCAGGGCATGTGCGAAATCGTCGGCGTGCCCGCGCCGCCGGAAGAAGAAGGCTTGGCGCTCGCCCGCCAGATCACCACGGCGATCCCGCCGCAGATCGACTCGGCCTACCCGGGTGCCGTGGCCGCCATCCGCACGCTGCGCGTCCGCGGCTACATGCTGCATACCGCGTCGGGCGAGTCGTCCGCCGATCTAGCGGGCTATCTGACGGGCATGGGCGTGCGTGACTGCTTTGGCACACTCTACGGCACAGACGTGGTCAGCACGCTCAAGATGGGGCCGCAATTCTACACGCGCATTTTCGAGCACGCGGGCGTCGCGCCGGAGCAGGCGCTGGTGGCCGACGACAACGCTCAGGCCGCCGCCTGGGCGGTGCAGGTGGGTGCCCAGGCGGTGCTCGTGCGCCCCGGCGCCGGGGCCGATTCCTGGACCGGCCCGCGTATCGACCGCCTGGCCGAGTTGCCGGACCTGATCGCGCGGCTGGGCTGAGCGGGCGGACCCCCGCTAGGCGCGATCCGCGCCGGAGGCAGCGTCCGGAGCAGCCGGGGTGGGCGCGGAGAGCACGCCAATGTCCTTGCGATATTGCCGGCCCTCGAACGCGACGCGCTCGACGGCGCTGTAGACCCGGCGGCGGGCTGCGTCCAGCGTAGGCGCCCGCGCCACCAGTGTGAGGACGCGCCCCCCCGCGTTGACAATCCGTGGCCCGGCAAGCAGCGCGTCCATCTGCGCCTCCAGCGACCGCTTGCCCGGTGTGCCCGGCAGGGCCTTGAGCCGCAAGTAGCGATAGATGCCCTTGGCGGCCAAGGCGGGCGTCTCGTCCATCGGCGAGTCGTAGAGTTCCCCCGGGGGCGGGCGGTCCGGCTCGTTGGAGCGCACCCACACTGGCCCTTCTTGTTGCACCCGTGTGCCCGCGTGGAAGGCCAGCACGCCCTCCGGCAGTTCGCCGAGGCCGCTGATCGGGCGGCCGGTGAGGCTTTGCGCCGGGTAGCCGCCGGAGGCCAGCACTACACCGCAGGTTGCCTCCCGACTCCAGACAATACCGGGCGCCACCGCGTGCAGCCGGCCCTCGGTCATCGCCAGCAGAATGTCGATCAGGTCGCTTTCGAGACGCGGTAGCAGCAACTGGGCTTCCGGGTCGCCCAGGCGGACGTTGTATTCCAGCACGCGCGGCCCCTGGGCAGTCATCATCAGCCCGGCGTAGAGGAAGCCCTGGAAGGGGATGCCTTCCTCGGCCATGCCCGCCACCGTCGGCCAGAGCACCGTGGCGGCGATCTCCGCCCACTGCTCGTCGCTGATCCAGGGCGCCGGGCTATAGCCGCCCATGCCGCCGGTCATCGGGCCGGTGCCCCCGTCGAGCAGCCGCTTGTAGTCGCAGGCCGAGGGCATCGGCACGACGACTTTGCCGTCGGTGAAGGCCAGCGCGCTGACTTCACGCCCCTCCAGAAACTCCTCGCAGACCACGGTCTCCAGACCCTCGCCCTCGCGTAAGATCCCGGCCTGCTCCATCAGCAGCAGCGCCTCGCGCGCCTCGGCAAAGGTCTGGGCCACAACGGTGCCCTTGCCGCCCGCCAGGCCGTCCACCTTGAGCACCAGCGGGAAGCGGGCATGGGCCAGGTAGGCGCCCAATTCCTCGGCGGTCTGCGTCACCTGGTATTGTGGCGCGGGGATGCCGTGGCGGTCCATGAAAGCGCGCGCCCACGATTTGCTGGACTCCAGTTGCGCGGCGGCGCGGGTCGGCCCGACAATCGGCAGGCCCACGGCGCGGAACTCGTCCACGACGCCGAGCGTCAGCGGCAACTCCGGTCCCACGACAGTCAGATCGACCTGTTGCTCGAAGGCCCACTTGGCAAGCGCCTGAACCGCGTCCTCGCTATCGGCCCCCAGCGCCAGGTTCTCGGCCACCAGCGCCGTGCCGGGGTTGCCGGGCGCGCAATAGATGCGCTCCACTTGCGGGCTGCGCGCCAGGGTCAGCACCAGCGCATGTTCCCGCGCCCCGCTGCCAATCACCAGCACCCGTATCACATTGCGACTCCTTCCCAGATCCACCCGGCGAGGCGCCTCGTCATGTGCCGCCAGGGTGTCTCGTTGCACTATAGCCGATTGCCCGGCAAACGGAAAGGGCTGCGCCGGGGCGCCCAGCACAGCCCGGCAACCACCAGCAGCGCCAATGCCGTGAGGCCCGCGCCGAGCCGGAACGAGCCGGGCGCATAGATAAAGCGGACGGTGTGCGCGCCGCCCGGCACCGCGACCGCGCGCAACGCATGGTCGGCGGTCAGGATGGGCACGGGTTGGCCGTCCACCCGCGCTTCCCAGCCGGGGAAAGCCTGGTCGGCCAGGATGAGCAGACTCGCCGTCGGGCTTTGGGTCTGAATCTCCACATCCTCCGGCGCGTAGTGCGTGATCGTCGCCGTATCGTTGTCCGGCGGCGCGGTGGCGGGCAGGTTCAGCGGGGTGGCAGCCGGCGCGTCGAGCAGGGCAGTCCCTGCGCGGTCGAAGGCCGGGTTGGCTAGGCGAGCGAGGCGGGCCTTGCCGTCGGGGACCACCTCGGCCCGGTGGACCAGCCAGACGCGGGGCAACGCGCGGCGATTGGCGAAGACGCTCGTGCCGTTCGCGCCGCCGTCCAGCACGCGGACAAACCAGGGATCGGCGGGGTCGGGGCTGACCACGGTGCGGAACACCAGATCGCCGTCCTGCGGCTGATCCCCGGCCATGCGCGTGCCTCCGGCGTAGGAGTTTTGTGGCGTGTAATAGACCGTCACCGACTGCCGTTCGGGCACATCCAGCGCCTCAAAGTAAAAGTAGAACTGCCTGCCGCGCGCCTGGGCGATGGGCGGGAAGGAGAACCTCCACCAGCTATCGTCCTTCAGCGTGGCGGCATCCACCACCTGGGTCTCCAGGTCGCTCGGCGCGGTGGGATCGGTCTTCAGGTGGAAGATCAACCGCCCGGCATGCGGTCGCCCGAAAGTCGCGCCGAAGACCTCGACGGCGGTCAGGTAATCCAGCCCGGCGGTAAAGGTCTGGCCGGGCCGGAAGGCGCCGAAGATCTCGCCCACCGGACGCTCCGGCGGCCCCTCCTGGCGCACATCGACCAACGCGGTCGGGTTGGGGTCGCTCCCCGGCGGCATCAGGACGTAGCGCACGTTCAGCAGGTCGATCAGCGGGGATTGGATGGTGTTGAACGGCTTGAAGCCGCCGCCCGCGCCCTGGTAGATCGAGGGATCAAGCGCCACGGCGAGGTCGTGGTAAGTGCGCGGCTCCAGGGCATCATAGCCGCGCAAGTCGGCCAGCGCATAGACCAGGTTGGTGTTCGGCGGCAGGAGCCACCCGGCGGCCACCGTGCGGAACGGCCCCGGCTGCTGCTGCAAGAAGGTCGTCGCCGCGGTGGGCGGGAAATACTGGCCGGGCGCGACCGTCGGCGTATAGTCGATGCGCGCCTGCCAGAGATCGGTGACGAGCAGCAGTGGCAGGGCAACCAGCAGGGCGCGCGCCACCCGTGGCCGGGCGCCCCACAGGACAATGATCCCGCCCACCAGCGCGCTACTCGCCAGCACCAGCGCCACCCCGCGCCAGAGCGCCGCCTGCCAGACGGCCACAGCGGGGCCATCCGGGGGCAGGCGGAAGAAGCTGTGCGCCAGCAGCAACGGCACGCCGATGCCCACGGCCAGCGGCACGCAGGTCCACAGGACGAGGCCCAGGATCAGCCGCGCGCGCCACGCGGGCAACCGTGCCCGGAGCCCGCACACGCCGAGCGCAGCCAGGATGCCCAGCGCGCACTCGATGACCACGAGCAGCCGCTGGTTGGCGGCCTGGCGCAGCAGCGGCAGCGCCGTCACCACATCGAAGATGCCGGGCCAGTGGTAGACCACGCCCGCCGCGACGAGGCTGCCTGCCAGCAGGAACCCGGCCAGCGCGCGCTGCCGCCGATCCGGCGCCAGGAAGGCGAACGGCGCCAGCAGCAGGGGCACGATGCCGCTGTAGCTGTTGGCCTCGTTGTAGTTGGTCCAGGTGTCCCACCAGGTGCCGTGGGCCGGGTTGCCGAACAGGTCGGGGCTGATCGCCGTCCAGGCCAGGTAGAAGGGCAGCCAGAACTCCGCCGGCCCC
>JAICKM010000774.1 GCA_025927935.1 Chloroflexia bacterium
CCTGGGACTACCCGACCTACCTGCTGATCGTGCTGGTCGCCCTGGCGCTGCCCATGCTGGGCACCACGGCGGCCCGCTGGGCCTTCGCCACGGAGGGTGACGGGGATGCGGCCAGACCTGCGTCCGGCCTGGTCGGGCGGTTGTGGGCCGGGCGGGATACGCGCCTCGGCAGTTGGGTCACGCAGGCGGCGGCGCTCGTGGCGCTGAGTTTGCTGCTCTACCTGCCGTTCCACCTCACCTTCACGTCGCTGGTCGGCGGCGAGAGCATCGCGCTCCCGGCGCAGATCGGCAACCTGCCGATCCTGGGCGGGCTGGCGACGAAACTGTCCGCGCTGATCGGCATCAACATCTGGCCTAAGACCTGGCAGGGCTTCATCACCATCTTCGGCTTCTTCCTGTATGCCATCGTCGCCTGGCTGGTCGTGATGCTGGTGCGCGGCCTCCTGGCCCGGCGCGCGGCGGGGGAGGCGCCCGGCAACACGCCGCTGTTCGTCCTGGGCGGGGTGGTCGCCGTCTCGCTGGTCGGGGCGCTGGCCTTGCAGTTCCCGCTCATGGCGCTGCTGCCGCCGCTCGCCGCCGTGGCGATCTACCTGATCCGCGAGCGGCTGCAACCGGGCCGCTGGTCCAGCGAGGAGTTGTTCGCCTTGGGCCTGATCGCCGTGGGCGCGGCGATCACGTTCGGCACGGAGATCTTCTTCTTGCAGGACGTGTTCCACAGCCGCTTCAACACGCTGTTCAAGTTCTACTACCAGGTCTGGATCCTCTGGGGCCTGGCCGCGGCCTATGCCACCTGGTGGCTGCTGTCGCGGGCCTTCCGCCGCCCAGCAGAAGCGGGTCGCGCGGGCGCGCCCCTGGCGGCAAAAGCGCTGGCCGGGGCGTGGGGCCTGGGCTTCGCCGGGCTGTTCGGCCTGGCGATGATCTACCCGGCCCTGGCGCCCGCCGCGCGGGAGAACGGGGTGGTCTGGCTGCCCTTCATCCAGGTGGCGAATCCGGCGGCGCACCAGATGCGCGGCCTGGACGGTATCGCCTGGATGGGCGCCGGCGCCCCCGGCGACCTGGAAGCGATCCGCTGGCTGCGCGCCAATGCGCCCGGCTCGGCGGGTATCGCGGAGGCGACCTTCAACTTCGAGTACAACACCAGCGGCAATCACGGCCGCGTCTCATCCTACACCGGGATGCCGACAATCATCGCCTGGCCGGGCCACGAGTACCAGTGGCGCGGCGGCCAGCCCGCCATCCGCGCCCAGATCGACCCCCGGCAGGCCGACCTGAACGAACTCTACCAGACGACTGATGTGGCCCGCGCGCAACAGATCATGCAGAAGTACGGCATCCGCTACGTCTTCGTGGGCACCATTGAGAAGGGCGAACAGGGCCGTGCGCCCACCGACACCGGCCCCTGGCGCTATAGCGCCCAGGCCCTGACCAAGTTCGCCGGCTTCATGCAGACGGTCTTCAACCAGGACGGCACGACCGTCTACATGCTACCCGCCGCGCCCGCCGGGCCCGCGCCCAACCAGGCCAACCCCGGCGCGCTGCCACATCCGTGAGCAAGTGGTCAGTGGTCAGTGGTCGGTGGTTAATGGTCTTGGCATGAAGCATTGTCACTCTGAGCAGAGCGAAGAGACTCGTCTTTTAGCCGAACGAGACGAGATTCTTCGCTCTGCTCAGAATGACAATGCTGGTGTGACAGTCTACAGTGCGGCATGACAAGGGGGAAGGACTGGGGAGATGCAGATCGACCTGAATTGTGACATGGGCGAGAGCTTCGGCGCGTGGCCGCTGGGCCAGGACGCCGTGCTGATGCCGCTTATCACCTCGGCCAACATCGCCTGTGGCTTCCACGCCGGCGACCCGCTGGTGATGGCGCGCACCGTAGCGCTGGCCCGCAAGCACGGCGTGGCGCTGGGCGCACATCCCGGCTACCCCGACCTGCAAGGCTTTGGTCGCCGCTACCTCGACATGACCGGCGCGGAACTCGAAGCCGCCGTGCTCTACCAGATCGGCGCGCTGGCCGGGTTCGCGCAGGCGGCGGGCGGCGCGCTGATGCACGTCAAGCCGCACGGCGCGCTCTACAACCGCGCGGCGGGCGACGCCGCGACCGCGGAGCCGATTGCCCGCGCCGTGCGCCGCTTCTCCGCGGACCTGATCCTGGTCGGGCTGGCCGGGTCGGGGCTGCTGGAGGCCGGGCGGGCCGTGGGTCTGCGCGTGGCCGCCGAAGCCTTCGCCGACCGCGCCTACGAGGCCGACGGCACGCTGCGCTCGCGCCGCCTGCCGGGCGCCATTCACGACGATCCGGCCACTGCCGCCGCCCAGGCCCTGGCAATCGTCCGCGACGGCCAGGTGCGCGCCTATGACGGCACGTTGGTGCCCATCCAGGCCGATACGCTCTGCATCCATGGCGACACGCCCGATGCCCCGGCCTATGCCCGCGCGGTACGCGCGGCGCTGGAAGGCGCGGGCATCGCCGTTGCGCCGCTTGCGCCGGTAGCGCGGGCTTGAGCGCGGCGTGAATCCCTCGCCGGTCATTCGCCCCTTCGGCGACAGCGCCCTGCTGGTGGTCTTTGGCGCCGGCATCGACGTGGCGCTGAACAGCCGGGTTCACGCCCTGGCCGCGGCTATCGGGGCGCTGCGCGCTGATCCCGCCGCGCCGTGGGGCGTGCCGGTGCCCGCGTACAGTAGCCTGCTGGCGCCCTATGACCCGGAGCGCCTGTCCTACGCGGAAGCGCTGGCGGCGCTGGCGCCCCTGGTCGATGAAGTAGAAGGGGCGCGATCCGAGGACGCGCCCGGCGACGTGGTGGAAATCGCCGTGCGCTACGGGGGGGACGATGGGCCAGACCTGAACGACGTGGCGGCGCGGCACGATCTTAGTCCCGCCGAGGTAGTGGCCCTGCACACGGGCGCGCTCTACCGCGTGTTCATGCTGGGCTTCGCGCCCGGCTTCGCATATCTGGGGCCGCTGCCGCCGCAACTGGTGACGCCGAGGCGCAGCACGCCGCGCCCGCGTGTGCCGCCGGGCAGCGTCGCCATCGCCGGGAGCCAGACCGGCATCTACCCGCTGCCGACGCCGGGCGGCTGGCACCTGCTGGGCCGCACCGATGCGCCGCTCTGGGACCCGCACCGCGACCCGCCCGCGCTACTGCGACCGGGCCAATTCGTCCGCTTCGTGGCCCGCTGATGCTTGAAGTCGTCTCCCCTGGGCTGCTGTCCACCGTGCAAGACGCCGGGCGCACGGGCTACACCGACCTGGGCGTGCCGGGCGCAGGCGCCTGCGACCCCCACGCGCTGGCCGTCGCCAACCTGCTGCTCGA
>JAICKM010000557.1 GCA_025927935.1 Chloroflexia bacterium
CGTGACGGTCGTGCGGGACGGCGAGTTCGTGGGCGTCACCGCGCCGGATCGCGCCACGGCCCGCCGCGCCTGCGCCGCCATCGCCGCCGAGTGGGACGTGCCGCCGCAGATCGACGCGCCGGAGTTGTACGATTATCTACGCACCCACCCCGCCGCGCCGGCGGAAGGCGGCTGGGGCGGGCCAACGGCCTACACGCACGGCTCCGTGGCCGCGGGCCGTGCGGGCGCCGCCCAGACGCTGGCGGCGACGTATACTGCCGCCTATATTGCCCACGCGCCGATGGAGACCCGTGCCGCCCTGGCCGAATGGGCGGGCGACGACCTGATGGTCTGGACCGGCACCCAGCGCCCCTTCAGCGTGCGCGGCGAACTGGCCGCGGCCTTTGGGCTGGCGGAGGACCAGGTGCGCGTGATCGTGCCCGATACGGGCGCGGCCTACGGCGGCAAACACACCGGCGAGGCGGCGGTGGAGGCCGCGCGGCTGGCGCGGGCCGCGGGCCGCCCGGTCAAGCTGATCTGGTCGCGCGAGGAAGAGTTCACCTGGGCCTACTTCCGCCCGGCGGGCGTCATCGATGTGCGCAGCGCGCTGGATGCCGCGGGCCACATCACGGCCTGGGAGTACGACAATTACAACTCCGGGGCGGCGGGCATCGACGCACCCTACGCTATCGCCAACCAGGCCGTTGCCTATCACGCCGCGGACGCGCCCTTACGTCAGGGGTCGTACCGGGCGCTGGCGGCCACGGCCAACCACTTCGCGCGGGAGACGCATATCGACGAACTCGCGCACCTGGCCGGGCAGGATCCGCTGGCTTTCCGGCTGCTCAACGTGGAGGACGCCCGCCTGCGCGCCGTGCTGGAAGCCTCCGCGACCCGCTTCGGTTGGGGCACCGGCACCCCGCCCGCCGATCATGGCTGGGGCATTGCGGGGGGTACAGAGAAGGGGAGTTACGTCGCCACCTGCGCCGAGGTGGCGGTGGACCCAGACAGCGGGCAGGTGCGCCTCGTGCGGGTGGTCGAGGCGTTCGAGTGCGGAGCGATTGTCAACCCGACGGGATTGCAAAACCAGATCGAGGGCGCGGTGGTGCAGGCCATCGGCGGGGCGCTCTTCGAGCAGATCGACTTCGCCGCGGGGCAGATCCGCACTGACCGCTTCTCGCGCTACCGGGTGCCCCGTTTCGGCGACGTGCCTGCGATTGAGGCGGTGCTGGTGGACCGGCCGGATCTGCCCTCGGCGGGGGCGGGCGAGACGCCGATTGTGGGGCTGGCCCCGGCGGTCGGCAACGCCATTTTCGCTGCCACGGGCGTCCGCCTGCGCGCGCTGCCCCTGGCGCGGGGTGGGCGGCTGGTTCGCTAGAACGCACACAACGAGACTTCCTGATCCCGGTGGGGTTAGATGTCCTGCCCTGGCCCGGATTCAGAAGGTCTCGTTTCGGCGAGTCAGCCCGAATTGTCGGGCTGACTCATGTTGCCGGGATTATTCAAACTGTAGCGCGCGCACGATCTGCATGCGGGCCGCCTGGCGGGCCGGTATCACGCTCGCCAGCAGGGCGATGACCAGCGCGATGACAATGGCAAGCACGATCCAGGCGAACGGGATGCTGAACGTTACCCCGGAACTGAGCGTCGCCGCCAGGAACGTCGTGAAGATCCAACCCAGCGCGATCCCGCCGAGAATGCCGAGCGCCGTGCCGGTGGCGGCCAGCAGCAGCGACTCGGCCACCACCAGTTTGCGGACCTGCGCCCGCGTGGCGCCGATGGCCCGCAGCACCCCGATCTCGCGCGTCCGCTCCAGCACGTTGATCGTCAGCGTGTTGATCAGACCGAGCGCCGACGGGATCATCAGCACCAGCAGCAGAATGTACAGGGCGTCGAAGATCGCGTTGAGCGTCGCCAGCGTCGTGGCGCGGTAGTCGGCGCCCCAGTAGAGCGTCAACTGCGGATAACCGGCCAGCAGGGTGTTGATGGCCGACCGCACCTGCGCCGCGCCGGCGCCCGGCGCCAGGTTCGCCATCACCATAACGTCTTCGTTGATGTGGAAGTCGGCACTCAGGTTCGCCTGGGAGATGTAGATCGTGTTGAGTTTGTAATCCAGCAGGTCCGTGCCGATGCCCACGATCTGGTAGGACTTCGTGCCCGCGGGTGTGCCGATATTGAGCGTATCGCCGACGTTCAACCGCGCCCCGCTGGCGTAGAGTTTGTTGATGATGGCGGAGCGCCCCTGGCCCAGTTTGGCGTAGGTGCTCTGGTCGCCCTGATCAAAGGTCAGCGCGGTCACCTTGGGATAGCTAACCGGGTCCAGACCCAGCACCTGCACGCTGGTGCCGTTGACCTCCGCCCCGGCATAGCGCACACCGGTCCAGTTGCCGACGCCGGGGATCTGTGCGAGCTTCTGCTCGAAGTCGGGTCCGACGCCGACATCGCTGCCCCAGAGCGCCAGGTTCTGCGGCAGCAGTAACACGTCCGCCGACAGGCTTTCATTCCCATACCTGTTGATCACACCGATCACCGAGGATAGGACCGAGGCGATGCCGATGATGATCGCCAGGCCGATCATCAAGGCCGACACCGTGACCGCGGCGCGACCGGGGTTGCGTTGCAGGTTGCCCTCGGCGATCTGGCCTTCGCGGGCAAACATCCAGCGCATGGCCGGCTCGACCACGCGGGCGATCGGATGCAGGGCGGAGGGCAGAAGCACCACCAGCCCCGCCAGGAATAGCAGCGCGCCCAGCGCGCCCAGGCTGCTGTTGCCCGACACCAGGCCGGCCAGCCCCACCAGCAGCAGCACGCCGCCGGCAATCGGGCCGCGCCGGCTGCGGCGCACCGGTGCCTCGGCGGTCTCGGCGCGCAGCGCGACCAGCACCGGGACGCGGCTGGCGCTGATCGCCGGCCACAGCCCGGCCAGCGCCGTCACCAGGATACCCAGTCCGACCGACAGTGCCAGGTTATCCGGCGTGATCACGACGTTGGTGGCCGCGCGCACCGCCATGAATTGCTGCAGGACATTCGCCAACGCCGCGTTGCCGGCAGCCCCCAGCAGGTAGCCCAGCGCCAGTCCGATGGCTGTTCCGGCCACCCCTTGCAGGATCGATTCCGCCAGGATCAGGCGGATGATGGTGCCGCGCGTGGCGCCTACGGCCCGTAACATGCCGATGTCATGCCGGCGCTCGACCACCACGGCCCGGAAGGTGTTGAAGATCAGGAAGCCGGCCATGAACAGCGTCAGCACGCCGAAAAAGTTGAACATGACCAGCGCCAGTTGCAGGCTGGCGAACGTGTCGCTGGCTAGCGTCGCGCTGCCGACCTTGAACGCGGGGCCGAGTTTGGTTTGCAGGGCCGGTTGCAGGCTGTCACGGTCGGATCCGGCAGCAATAGCCACGTCGACGGCGTTAATGCGCCCGGCGGCGTTGAAGAGGTTTTGCGCGGTGTCAAGCGGCATGACCACATCGCTCTCGCCGGGCAGCACGACGATACCCACGACGGGCAGGTCGACCAGGCCGGTCGGCGTCGGCAGGTGCAAGGTGCCGCCCGGTTGCACGTTAAGCTTCTGGGCTACGTCATTTGTCAGCACGGCCGCGCGGGTGTCAGCGCCGGTCAGGAAGCGACCGCTCACCACCTGGTAGCTGCGGACCTGCTGCGCGGTGGCCGGGTCGGCGCCGACGACGTTGATTTGCGTCGCCGTGGCGCCCGGCAGCACGATTTCGCGGCGGAACACGGGCGACGCGGCGGCGACGCCGCTGGTCTGCCGCACCGAGTCGAGCACGCCGGCATCGAAGGTCGCACCGCCGGCGCTGTTGACGGTAATCTGAGCCTGCCCGGTCGCGCCCACTACCCCGGCGTTGAGTACGCTGAGTAGGGAAGGCAGCAGGATATTCACGCCGAAGATGACCGCCACGCCGAAGACGATGGCCAGGGTGGTCAGGATCGTGCGGGTCTTGCGCCCCCAGAGGTAGCGCGCCGGTATCGTAATATAAGTGTTCATCGTCGTCTTCCTATCTCAGCTCAGCGGTGGGGGGCGCCGGCCAGGGGCTTGGCCGCGCTGCCGCCTCCAGTGACCATTTCCATCCGCTCGGCCACGCCGGTCGCCGAGTGGTCGCCGCCCAGCCGGGTATCGTCCACGATGGTGCCGTCCTTCATGAACACGATCCGGTCGGCGTATGCCGCCATGCGCGGGTCGTGGGTGACCATCACTATCGTCCGGCCCCAGTCGGCCACCGCCCGGCGCAGCAGGCGCAGCAGGTCTTCGGCGCCCCGCGAGTCGAGGTTGCCGGTCGGCTCGTCGGCCAGGATGACGGACGGCATGGTGACCAGCGCGCGGGCCAGGGCCACCCGCTGCTGCTGGCCGCCCGATAGCTCACCGGGGCGATGGGTCAGCCGATCGCCCATGTCCATCCTTTCGAGTTCGGCGCGGGCGCGCTCCGTGGTGTTCTGCTGCGCGCCGTCGAGGACCAGCGGCAGCGCGACGTTCTCCAGCGCATTCAACACCGGGATCAGATTGAAGAACTGGAACACGAACCCGAGCTTCTGGCGGCGCAGGATCGTCAACGCCTTGTCGTTGAGCTTGGAGAGGTTGGCGCCGTCGACCAGCACCTGGCCCGACGTCGGCGTGTCGAGTCCGCCGAGCAGGTGCAACAGGGTTGACTTGCCCGAGCCGCTGGGACCCATGATCGCCACAAACTCCTGCGGCGCAACGCTCAAATTGACTCCGTTCAATGCGGTCACCGCTGTGGCGCCGCGTCCATAGATTTTGCTCAGGTTCTGAGCTTCCAAGATAGCCATTGCTGTGCTCCTGTTATAGCCGCGGCGTGAGCGCTGCGGGCACAATGCGTTTTGCGCTGATTCCGGCTCCGCTTTCGACCATGGGCTTGCC
>JAICKM010000090.1 GCA_025927935.1 Chloroflexia bacterium
CCGCCCTGGCTATTTGCCAAATTGTGACAAATGGCTATCCAATCCCCAGTCTATGCAATGTAACTGATCGTTCTTTACTTCAACCATAACTATCGCGGTCGGAGCCAGGGCGGGCCGTACTTGCGAACTGTTATGGCCGTAACAAAGCCAGGATAATCCGTAGTTTAGGATTCCACTATGGCACACAAGGGCAATCCCATCGTCGTCTTTGAGATGCGAATTCTCCCCCACAACAAATTCTACCGCGCGCTTCGTCCGTTCGCGCAAGCCAACCAGACTCTCCCCGCCCTCAAATGCCAGATCTGATTCCCCGCTCGCCCAGCGCCTGATAATTGAGTCGTGTATTTCCCACGATGCCCCGTCGCGTTTGCCATCCAGCACACCGACATTTATTTCCCGTAGCTCCTCAAGAGCGATAATCTCCGATAGGCCCAGACGTTGCGCGATGATTTCCGCCGTTTGCATGGTCCGCTGAAGCGGACTACTGTAAATCTTCGCAATGCGTTTATCGGAAAGCCAGGCCGCAACCGAATTAGTCTGTTGGATACCCAACGCCGTTAGCGAAAGATCAACGATTTTGTAAGAGAGAATGCGGTCGATATTCGCCTTGTTCTCAGCATGACGGACAAAATACAGTTTCATGTCAACTCCACTGTCATAAACTTGTTTGGCCGGATGGAGACACTTCCGACACGTTATCTTCCTGATACGTTGGCGCTTTGCCTATCGTATCACCCAAGAACCGGCGCCGTGCCTATCAGAGCGCCGGCCCGCCGGCCTCAGCGGCGGTAGAAGACGAGCGCGGTGGGGTCGGCGGCGGGATCGGTGGGGTAAACCTGCTGCCAGGCGGGTGAAGCCTGAACCAGGGGGATAAGATCCTTGTCGAAACCGGCGTTGAGGACGAGGGTATCCACGCCGTACTTTGTCAGGCGGGCCTCCCAGTCGCGGCTGCCGCGCGAGATTTCCAGGTAGTCGTCCCAGACCTGGGGCCGGCGGGCCTCGAAGCGCCCGTCGATGAACATGCGGCGGCCAGGGTAGAGCACCCATTCCAGGTAGCCGCCCCACTCCATGTAGTTGAACAAGGGGCCGCGCACGGGCTGGGCGGCCAGCCAGGAGGCCACGGCGGTCGGCGTCGTCTTGTCGAGCGTTTTCTGCGGTGCGCGCCAGAGCGGGGTGACGACGAGGGCTGCTCCCAGGCAGATCGCGGCGATGAGCCAGTTCAGCGCCGGGATGTCGTTCGCGGCCAGGGGTTCCGCGGGCGCGGGGGCGCCCGGTGTGTCCGGGTCCGCAGCGACCGGATCAACGGCGGCGGGCGCGCCCGCCAACGCGGGGATCAATCGCCGGGCCAGGACGGCACCGCTGAGGGCCAGGCCGGGAGCCGTGACCCAGCCCCACCAGATGACATTGCGGATCGAGAGCAACGCGAGCAGACCGAAGGCACCGAGCAGCAGGCCCTCGCGCCAGCCCACCGGGCGGCGGGATACCAGCAAGAGTAGGGCGAACAGGCCCAGGTTGGCGAAAAACAGGATGCCGGTGCCGTTGTAGAGCGTGGGCGGCTGCCACTCAATGTTGAGGGTGCGGGCGACGGTGTCGTTGGTGGCGATGAAGAAGTAGGGCACGATGCCCACCCCGTAGGGATTCACAAAGGCGGCCAGCGCGCCCACCGCCATGGGTAGCAGTTCCTGGCGCGCCCACTGGCGGCGCAGCCAGGTACGGCCCTCGGCCCGCGAGAGGCGCGTCAGGGCCGTGGCGGCGGCGTAGATGCCGAGCAGCGCCCAGCCCAGGAAGTAGCTGCCGTGGACGTTCACCCATAAGACCATGATCGGCGCCAGCGCCCAGAGGGCGCGCGGGTGGCCGGCCTTGCGTTCGAGGATCCAGAGAAAGGCGACGAACGGTAGGAAGGCGAACAGTTGCGGGCGCATGCCGTAATTGGTGATGCCGGTGATGTAGGCGACCAGCACGGCCACGGCTGACCAGCCGAGCGACCGGCTGCGCTGCCGGCAGATGGCGAAGAGGATGCCGTATGTCGCTGTGATAATCGCCACGCGCACGGCCAGCAACAGTCCCGGCCAGAGGGCGTAGAAGGCGTAGAACAGCAACTGCGACCCCCACTGGGGGTTGCTGTAAGGCTGGCGCACGGGAGTATAGACCAGCACGTCATCGGCCAGGAAGCGGCCCGTCTCAAACATGATCCGCCCGCTGGTCACGTTCCACCAGAAGTCGAACGGCTCGATGCTCGCCAGGCTCTGGATGATCCAGATCAGGGCCAGCGGCGCGATGACCCAGAGGTGGCGGCGGCGCAGCACGAAGCGGCGCCCAGTGGCCGGTGCCTCTGAAGAGGCAGGCGCGGGCGGCGAGGCGCTCTCGGCGGGCGCGGGGTTCAGGTCAGGTGGCGCCTCGGCCACGGGCAGACTCCTCCTGTGCATGCACGGCGCGCAGCATGGCCCGCTTGGAGTCGCGGGCGAAGCGGCGCTGGACGATCCGCGCCACCGGATAGCCCGGAATGAGCAGCGGATGGTGGGGCCGTGAAAAGGCCAGTATATCATACCAGACCGAGTCGTCGGCGTGGCGCCATTCGACGCGGAAGCGTTCCTCACCGCGCTCGACGTGGTGGGGCAGCGTGCCGTAGGCAAAGCCGAAGCGGGCCACCGGCCCTTCGTCGGCGATGACGTAGACGATGCGGGCGGCGTTGACCGACCAGAAGCCCCACTGCCGGCTGACCACGGCGACGGTGGACCCGGCGGCAATCGGCATGTCGGGCCAGTAGAGGAACACCCAGCCCAGGTGGAACATCTCCCAGCGCCGCACGGCGGCCACGGCGCGCTCCCACACTGCGCACCCGTTGCCCAGGCACACCCGGTTGTGGTCCACGGTGTGCCGCGCGGGTGGCACTGTGCGCGTGGCGCCCACGGCGCGGTATGAAAAAGGCCGCTCGCGCTGATCGGCAAGCAAACGGTGGATCTGGGCGTCGGTTGGCTTCGTCAATTGCAGCATCAAGCAGGTGCCCGGCTCAGCCCTGGTTCAGGGGCGCGATCACTTCCTCGGCGAAGCGCAGGATCGGCTCCGGGGAGCGCGGATTGCCGAAGTCGAACAGGAAGCGGGTGACGCCCAGGTCCACAAAGGGCCGCAATAGATCCTGCCACTGCTGCGATTGGGCGGAGTCGCGCGGCAGGCGGCAGCCGGTGCTCGATATGCTGCGCGGGATGCTCGCCGGGTCGCGCCCGATGGCCTGGGCGGCGCGATCCAGCGCGTCGCGTTTGGGCCGGTACGCCTCGGCGTTGATCTCGGAGGCCGTCCAGAACCAGACATCCCACCAGTCGGCGCGGCGGGCGACGAGCGGCAGGATCGCTTCGCCCGTGCTGCCGATCATAATCGGCGGAGGCGGCGGCTGCGGGCGGCAGTAGGCATCCTGGATCCCGAAATATTCGCCCTGAAAACTCGGCTGCGGTTCGGTCCACATGCGGCGGATAAGTTCCACAGCTTCGTCCAATTGCCGGCGGCGAACGGCGGCGGGCGGGAACGGATAGCCGAAAGCGCGATGTTCGTCCTCGCGCCAACCCGCGCCGATACCCAGCACCAGCCGCCCGCCACTGAGCGTCTGCAAAGTCGCGGCCATCTTCGCCACCAGCGCCGGGTTGCGGTAGCCCAGGCCGAGCACGATGGAGCCGACGCGCAAGGTGGGAAAGCGCGCCGCCAGCCAGGTCAGCGTGGTCCAGCATTCGAGCCAGGGATCCACCGGATCGATCAGCCCGTAGAGGTGGTCGTAGATCCAGACCGAGTCGAAGTGCTGCGCCACCACGGGCAGGATCGTCTCCTGCTGGCTCATGACGATTGGCACCCAGCCGGTCTTCTCCGCGCCCATCACGGGGGCGATCCAGCCGAACTTGATCTCCGGCATGCGTTCCTCCTCAAAACCATAATACCGTACCAGGGGGGACGCGTGCCGGATGCGCCGGGGTTAGCCTCCCTGCCCGGTTAACAGACCGTAGAACAGCAGCGCTGTCGCGCTGAACATGACCAACGCGGTTACGGCCAGTCCGGCGTTCTGGGCAAGGCCGAAGCGCTGCACGCCCATGATCTTGCGGTTGTTGCCCACCAGGATCAGCAGGACGACCAGCACGGGCGACAGCACGCCCTGGAGCACATTCACCCAAAACATCAATTGGATCGGGTCGAACCCGAGCACCGCGATGATCAGACCGACGGCGAGTGCGCCCGTCAAGATCAAGTAGAAGCCCTCATTTTGCCAGGGCTTCTTCGACAGGCTGGACGGCCAGCCAAATGTGCCTGCCACCCCATAGGACGCGCTCGCCAGCAATACCGGGATGGCGATCAAGCCCGCGCCAATCAGTCCCAGGGCAAACAAATATTTTGCCGCTTCACCGAGCAGCGGCTCTAGCGCCTTGGCCGCATCGACTGCGCTCGTGATTTGCTTGTGCTGGGTGAACAGCGTGCCCGCTGTTGCCACAATTATAAAGTATGCGACTAGATTACCGCTAATGACACCCGCACCAATATCGATACCGGCCCAGCGCACCTTCTCGTGCAGACGGCCTGGGCGCTGCTCCTCTTTTTCGCCCTGTACCTGCCAGAACATTGTGTACGGCGACACCGTCGCGCCCAGCAGGGCCACCGCTGCGCTGATGCTGGCGAAGCCGAAATCGAGATGCGGGATCAGTGTATTGCTCAATACCGTGCCCCAGTCCGGATGCGCCATCACCCCGGTGATGATATAGGTGACGAAAGCCAGGCTCATGAGCAGGAACACACGCTTGATCACATCGAAGTTCTGGTAGACGGTAATATACCACAACGCCGCCGCCACCGGGACGATGAACCAGATCCAGCGCAGGCCGGTGATCAGTTCCAATCCGCTGCCGATGGCGACCAGATCGGCGGCGATTAGCCCGACGTTGGCCAGGACCAGAATCAGGGCGGCGCCACCCGCAACGCGCCCGCTGTAATTCTCGCGCAAGATTACACCCAAGCCCTTCTGCTGGATGCGGCCGATGCGGGCGCAGGCGAACTGGACGGCGAAGAGCAGCGGAGTCGAAAGCAGCATCAACCAGAGGTGGCCGAAGCCGGCCCGGGCGCCGTCCACGGCGTAGGAGGTGACGGCCGAGGAGTCGTTCCCGGCCATGCCGGAAAGGAACCCCGGCCCGAGCACACGCAGCACATTCGGTTTGTCTTGCGTGCCAGGCACCGGCGCGGCCCTCGGGCGGTAGTCGTTCCGGCGCTCCATTTCGCGCAAACCCACGTCCGTCGGGATGGCTTCCTCCGTCTGTTCGAGCAAGCTATCGCGCGAGTCGGGCGGGTCTGCCTGCCGATGGGCCAGTGCTTCCGGTCCGGTGGGCGCCAGGGCGTCGGTTTCCGCTTCGCTGGCGGTGACAGTCACCGTACCAGGCCCATCGCCCGGTTCCGGCGCGACAGTGTCGATGCGTGTAACCGGCACTTCGATCTGCTTCTTAAAGAGCATGCCTTTCTCGACGATGACCGTCTCGACGTTGTTGTCGGCATCCGCGACGACGGCAGCAACTTTGGGTTTGCTCATATCCTGCTCGCCCAGGTCGCCGTCCGTGGTCTCAACGAGCATGCCGGGCGTAATGTCGCCCGCTGCTATTTTCTCCAATTGGCTCAAATGCTGCTTCCTTCCGGCAACCGCCGTTCCCCCTTTCGCGCACCACAAGCTGCTACGACAGAAAACATCGTGCGAGAGACAAATGAATGGTGCGCCCAGAATGAGGGAAGTACCAGGGGGTAGAGTGGCTGCCTAAGTTGTCAATGCTTAGGTCCTAATCCGCTTGAAAAAAGGCGATTAATACCCCGCGCGAGCGCCATTAAGGCAGGAATTATGCCACATGGGGCGCGCATCCCGGCAAGCGGTGAGGATAGGTGGACGGCCTTAGCTATAGAGCGCAGAGGCCAGATCGGCCAGCCCGGCCTGCTCCAGGCGGGCGCGCGAGGGGCGGCCCAGTTCGTCGAGTTCGCGGAGGGTGTAGAACTCGGCCAGCAGCGCGTCGAGATCGAGGGGCGGCGTGTCGCCGGAGCGGACCTTGGCGCGCTTACGGAGGCGGGCGGGCAAGGTGTCGTCGGCTTTGCGCGCGCCGCAGAGGTAGGCCAGGCCGCGCTTGAGGTTCCAGATGCGGTCGCCCGCGGCCAGCAAGTCGTCGATGGTCCAGCGCGCACCGGTGACGGCGGCGTAGGCATCCAGGATGTCGGTCGTGTCGAAGGCGCGCCCGGCCAGGTGGCAGAAGGCCAGGGCCATGCCGTAGACCTGGTTCAGGTTCTGCGCCTGCATGACCAGCAGGCCGCGATCCTGGTCTTCGCGGGGCAGCCCGGCGCCGTCGAGGCCGCGGATGGCAAGGCGCTGGGTGCCGCTCTCCACCGGGTAAGTCAGGTCGGCGGTGTGGCTGGCCCCGCCGTGCGCCGTCGCGTAGGAGAGGCCGAGACCGTGGAAGGCGCGCGGGTCGTGCATGGGCGCTTCGAGCCGCTTCACCGTGGTCAGGTAAGGCGTGGCGGCGGGACCCAGCCGCTCGGCCAGCGCGGCGGAGCCGTCGGCCAGCCAGTCGCCGAAGTCCTGGCGGCGGGCGATCAGGGGGATCAGCGCCAGCGCGGTATCGACATCGCCCCAGCGCAGGGCCAGGCCACCCGTATCGGCCAGGGTCAGCAACCCCTGCTCGAAACACTCGGTGGCGAAGGCGATGGTCGAGCCGCAGGAGATGGTGTCCATGCCCAGGCGGTTGCAGAGGTCGTTGGCGCGGGCCACGGCTTCGAGGTTGCTGTTGCCCAGCAGCGTGCCGAAAGCGGCCACGGTCTCCGACTCCGGCCCGGCGCCCTTGGCCGTCTGGTAGGGGCCGTCCTTGACTTCGACCACGCGCTTGCAAGCGATGGGGCAGGCGTAGCAGGTGTGGCGGCCCGCCAGGATGCTGTCGGCCATGGCCGCGCCGCCGAGCCGCGTTGCGGCTTCATGCCAGTCGGGCGACTCGCGCCAGTTGCCCACCGGGATGTCGCCCTCGTACATGCCCAGTTCCATCGCGCCGCTGGTGCCGTATTCGTGCAGGGCGCCGATGACCATGCTGCCCTTGATACGCTCCAGCATCCGCCAGCGCACGGTGCGCAGCAGGGCGGGATCGGCGGGCGTGGCCGGGCCGCCGCTGCCCACCACCACCAGCGCCTTGAGGTTCTTGCTGCCCAGGACCGCCCCTAGGCCGGTGCGCGCCGACAGGTGGGCCTTGTGGTTGATCAGCGCGGCGTAGCGCACGCGGTTCTCGCCCGCCGGGCCGATGGTCATGACCTGGGCCAACCGCCGCCGCCCGTCGGGCAGGGGCAACGCGTGGCGCACGGTCAGCGCATCGTTGGTCGCGTAGGCGTCCTGGCCCCAGAGGTCGCCCGCGGGCAGCAGCGTCACCTGGTCGTCCACGATGAGTAGGTAGGAGGGCACAGCGGCGGCCCCGGTGACGATCAGCCCGTCATAGCCCGCGAACTTGAGTTCCGCGCCGAAGTAGCCGCCGCAGTTGGACTCCGCCCATAAATTCGTCTGGGGGGAGCGCGCGGAGACGGTGAAGCGGGGCAGCCCCGGCAGGCGGCTATCGGTCAGCGGCCCGGTCATGACCATCAGCGGATTGGCCGGGTCGAACGGCGCAACCCCCGCCAGCCCCGGCCCCAGCCGATCCCACACCAGCCGGGCGGCCAGCGCACTGCCGCCGATCCACTCCCGGTAGAGCACGGCGGGCGGCGCCCACCCCGCGCCCTGGCCGGTCGTCAGATCGACGGTGAGCATACGCCCTTTGTAGCCGGGGAGGGAGTGGGCCATTGGGTCCTCAGTGGTCAGTGGTCGGTGGTCGGTGGTCAGTAGTGCGTCTAGTGCCAGGCGTCATGCTTCACGTAGGGCAGCATCTCGGCGTTGCCCACCGAGACGGAGACTCTTCGCTCCGCTCAGAGTGACAAGCACCCCTTCCAGCGCCGCAACCTTTCCCCCACGGGACGGAGACTTTTCGCTCCGCTCAGAGTGACAAGGCGCGTGGTGCCAACGATGCCGCACTTGCCGTGCCCCGTGATTGGCCCGGCACTTACACTGACCACACGTCACACCAGCAAATCGGGGCGCCCGATCTCCCCCAAATAGACACGGTAGCGGGCGAAGGCGGGCTGCACGGCGGGCAGCAGGGCCAGCGCCCGGCCCATCGAGCCTTCGATGCTGATCTGCTGCTGGCTCAGCGCCAGCATCACGTTCAGGCGGCCCTGCCACAGGCGGTGGGCGTTGTCGGCGGACAGGCTGAGCTTGAGTGGAGCTTCGAGCGGTGGCTCGCCATAGTAGATGTTGAAATCGCCGCCCTGTTGCGGCGGGTTCACCGCGTCGATAGTCACGGTGAGGGCCGGGTCGCTGAAGAAGAAGGTGGCCTGCACGGCGGCGGCGCGCACCTGCGGCCCCAACTGGCCGTCGTTGCGCATCTGCTCGAAAAAGCCGCCCAAAATGCGGCGCAGGTCTTCGCTATCCTGGAAATATGCCACGATTGCGGGTTCCTCTCTCTGTAGTCTCTCAACCGAGATCCGTCATTCTGAGCGGAGCGAAGAACCTCCGTCTAGTAGCCCAAAAGACGAGACTCTTCGCTGCGCTCAGAGTGACAATTCACAAGGTTAGTGGTCCCCGGCGGCGCGGTAGACCACCTGGCCGCCCTTGATCACCAGCCAGGGCCAGCCGAGCGCGGCGATGTCGGCCAGCGGGTCGCCGTCCACAACCAGCAGATCGGCCTGCTTGCCCTCCTGGACCGTGCCGATCTCGTCGGCCAGGCCCAGCGCGACGGCGGAGCCGTAGCCCGCGGTGCGCAACGCCTCGACGGCGCTCATGCCGTGCGTGATCATCAGGCGTAGCTCGGTTACGAGGTCGTGGGCCGGGTTGAACGGCGTGCCGCCGTCGTTGCCCGCGGCAATCGTCACCCCGGCGGCATGTGCGCGCCGGAAGGACTCGAAATGGGCCTCCATCACGCGGCGCGACTTCTCGACCGCGTAGGCCGGAATACCGCGTGCTTCTCCGGCGATGACGATCTGGTAGGGCGCGGCCAGGGTGGGCACCAGCACCACGCCGCGGTCGCGCATCATCTCCACGGCTTCGTCATCCAGGAAGATGCCGTGCTCAATGGTGTCAATGCCCGCCCGGATGGCGTTTTTGACGCCGGTGGTGCCCTGGGCATGCGAGGCAGTGCGGCGGTCGGCGCGGTGTGCTTCCTCGATCCCGGCGCGGAGTTCGTCCTCGGTCAGTTGGGCGGCGCCCGGCTCAACACCCGGCGTGAGCACGCCGCCGGTCGCCATCAGCTTGATCACGTCGGCGCCCGCGCGCAATTGCTCGCGCACAGCTTTGCGCACCTCGTCGGCGCCGTCGGCCTGCCGACCGATGGGCCAGCCGTGCCCGCCGGTCATGGTGATAAGCTTGCCCGCGCCGAGCAACCGCGGGCCGGGGAACTCGCCGCGGGCGAAGGCGTCGCGCAGCGCCATCTCGACATACTCGTAGCCGCCCAGGTCGCGGGCGGTGGTGATGCCGGCTTCCAGGATGCGCCGTCCGCGGAGCGCGCCCTGCAATGCCACTTGTGCAAGGGACTGCCGCTGGAGCGCGCCGAAAGTATCGCCCACCATGTCGTCCATCAGGATATGGATGTGGGCGTTGATCAGGCCGGGCAGCAGGGTGCGTCCGTGGAGGTCGATGGCCGGGTCGTCGCTGGTGGGCGGGGTGCTGCCGGGGCCATAGACGGCGGCGATGCGGCTGCCGTCAAGGAGCACGGTGGCCCCCTCCTGCGGCGCGGCGCCGGTGCCGTCGATCAGCCGCGCGTTCAGCAGTTTCAGCATGACCCCTCCCGCTTACGCTTTGCTCAGCCGCAGCCCTTCCACGCGCAGTTGGACGCGCTGCTGGCCCTGCCATTCGTCCGCTTCCAGGCGGAACATGATGTCGATCTTCGGCTTGTCGGTCAGCTTGGGCGCCCACTCTGGGGCCTGGCCGAAGGCGACAGCGCGCACGGGGCGGGCCCCTGGGTCGTCACCGGGCGCCAGAGTCATCGCCAGGGTGCGCCCGTCCTTGCCGTTGGTCTTGTAGTCGAGGACTCGCAGGTTACGTGCCACAAACAGGGGCCGCACATTGCCGGGGCCATACGGCTCCAGCGGGGCCAGTTCGGCCATGGTCTCGACGTTGACCCTGCTCAGAGGCAACTCATAGTCGGCCTGCAACAGCCCGGCCAGTTGCGACTCGTCGGTCAGCTCGCTCTCGACCAGTTCGGTGACGCGCTCGCAGAACTCCTCAAAATTGGCGCTGGGCATGCTCATGCCGGCGGCGGCTTTATGGCCGCCGAAGTGCGTCAGCAAATCTTCGACCTGCTCCAATATGTCGTGGATATCGAAATGCTGAGTGGAGCGCGCGCTGCCCCGGCACATCTCGCCGTCGTCGGCAAACACGATGGCCGGGCGGCCAAACTCCTCGCACAGCCGCCCGGCAGCCAGGCCCACCACGCCCATATCCCAGTTCCTGTCGCGCAGGATGATCACCGGCGTGTTCTGGTCCAGTTCGGCCACGCGCTTGCGCGCCTCGTCCTGGATCGCGCGGGTCAGGTCCTGACGGCGGGCGTTCTCGGCGTCGAGCTTGGCGGCCAGGTCCGCCGCCTCAGCGGGATCCTGGGTCAGTAGGAGCTGGTAGGCCATTTTGGCGTCGTCGAGCCGCCCGGCGGCGTTGATGCGCGGGGCGATGACGAAGCCGATGGTATGGGTGGAAATGAGTTCGGGCTTGAGCGACGCGGCGGCCAGCAGGGCCAGCAGGCCGGGGCGCCGGGTTTTGCGCAGGCACTGGAGGCCGAACGCCACGAGCGTGCGGTTCGCGCCCTTCAGCTCGGCCATGTCGGCGACGGTGCCGATGGCGACCAGTTCGAGCAGATCGTTGTTACGCAGGCTGGGCGGGCGGTCCAGGCGTTCGACCAGCGCGCGCACCACCTGATGGGCCACGCCCACCCCGGTCAGATGCTCGAACATGTCCCCATCCCGGCCGATCTTCGGGTTGATCAAGATGGTATTAGGCAGTGTGCCCGGCGGGGTATGATGGTCCGTGACGATCAGGTCGAGGCCCAGCCCCTGGCCGTGGGTGACTTCCTCCACATTGCTGATGCCGCAGTCCACGGTGATGACCAGGGTCGCGCCCTGCTTGGCGAGTTCGTCCAGCGCGGCCCGGTTCAGCCCGTACCCCTCGCGCTTGCGGTGCGGCACGCGGATGACCACGTTGGCGCCCCAGGCGCGCAATGCCTGGGTCAGCAGCACGGTCGAAGTCACCCCGTCGGCGTCATAGTCGCCATAGACGGCGATAGTCTCCTTGCCCGCGATGGCCTGCGCGATGCGGTCCACAGCGGCGGCCATGCCCGTGATCGTGAGCGGGCTGGGCAGCGGCGTGTGGATCGGGTCGAGGAAAGCAGCGGCGGCGGCGTGCATGCCCTCGACGGTCAGCGACGGGGGCAACGCCGTGTGATCGTCTTCCGGCTCGGCGTGTAGCGCCTGCGGGTTTATGACCTCGCGGTTGGCGAGGAGTTGCAGCAACAGCGGGGTGAGTTTCAGGTCGGCCAGCGCCACCTGTAGCTCGGAAATCACATCGGGCTTCAGTTGCTGGCGCTTCTTCCACCGTTTGGGTGGTGCTTGCACGAGGCGGGTCTCCTTCGCGGGGCGAATGTGGCAGACGGCGGCATCCCGCCGTGGGGCGGGATGCTCCGCTGAATATTAGCACATTTGGTCGGCGGGCTGCAAGGCAGGCGCCGTGATGCCCGCGAAGAGATCGGTTTCCGAGGTGGGCGCGGCGATCCGGCTGCGCACCAGCGTGAAGTCATCCTCGCCGTAAGCCACCGGAGCGATGTCGTCCGGCATGGACATGAACAGCCCCTCGTGCATGAACTGGGTGCGGTGGCATAGAAAGGATTGTAGCTTGCGCGCTACCCCGGCCCGCACGTCAATGCGCGTCGTCACCGGCGGCGGCTCGTACTTCGGCTTTTCCGGCTCGGCGGGTTTGGCTTCTTCGGCGACTTCCGCGCTTACGCCTTCTTCATCGCTCTGGTGCTCCGGGTCGGTATCTGCGGGCTTCTCGTCCTCGTCCCAGGGCCACTTGAGACCGCGCTCCTGGTACATGGCGCGGGCCTTCTCGAACGACTCGGTGGCCCAGGCGGTGTAATAGAGCTTGAGCGGCGCCCAGGCCGCGCCGAGGTCGGGGCGGTAGGCCGGGTCGGCGGCCAGGTCATAGGCGGACATGGTGATGTCGTGCGCGGCGATGTGGTCGGGATGGCCGTAGGAACCGAAGTCGTTATACGTGACCAGCACCTGCGGTTGGTAGCGGCGCACCAGGGCGACCAGTTTGGCGGTGGCCTCGTCGCGCGGGGCCTGGTGGAAGCAGGCCGGGTGCGCGTTGGCCTCGGTGCCCGCCATACCCGAGTCGCGGTAGCCGAGCATCTCCAGCACGTCGATGTCCAACGCCTGGACCGCGCAGGCCAGTTCGCCCGCGCGGATCGCGCCTAGGCGGGGGCGTGCCTCGTCGGGATCGAGATCAGGATCGTGGATTTCGCCCTCTTCGCCACCGGTGCAGCAGACCAGCACGGTGCGCACACCCCGGTCGTGATAGACGGGCAGGATGCCGCCGGTAAAGACGACCTCGTCGTCAGGGTGCGCGTGGACCGCCATCAGCGTGAGCGGCACAGATGCAGTGGATGCAGGGGTAGGTGTATTCATACGGCAATTATATCACACTCCAGGCATTGGCCGCATAAGGTCGTCCACAAAAGCGGCCTATGGCAGCGCTGGTCAGGCGCCGGAGCAGCATGCCACGAGCCGGCACGGCGCCATTTGTCAGACACGCCTTAACGCAGCCGCGGCAGCATGCTCACCAGGTCCTCTGCCGCCCCAGAGAGCCGGCGCCGGCTCAACCGGGTATAGGCATAGGTTCGGCGGGCGTCGATATCTTGCAGTGACACCGCCCGCAGACTCCCCGCGGCGATCTCCCGCGCCACGGCAATCTCCGGTACCAGCGCAACACCCAACCCGGCCTCGACACTGCGCTTGATCGCCTCGGTTTCGCCCAGCACGATTACGCCCGCCCCGCCCAGCAGCGCCGGCCCCAGCAACTGTTCGACTGTAGCGTAGAGTGCCGAGCCAGGTTCGCGCACCAGGAGCGGGCGGCTTTTCAACTCTTCCAACGTGAGCGCGGTCCGTTTGCTCCAGGGATCGTCCGGTGGGACGATTACTACCAGACGGTCGTGCAAGAAGGGCGTCGCTTGCACCCCGGCATGGTTCGCCGGCAAGCCGACGAGCGCCAGCTCAACTGCTTCCTGCGCGACAGCTTGCAAGAGTTCGGTCGTGTTGCCTACCGTGATTCGCACCCGGTGCTGCGGGTATGCGGCCTGATAGCGGCGCAACAAGTCGGGCAGTAAATAGGTCGCCGGGATATGACCGACGCCGAGGCGCAAGATACTATCCGAGAGTCCTGCGGCCCCCCTGGTGGCTTCAGTAGCCGCATCGGCCAGGGCCAGCAGTTGCTCGGCATAGGGCAGCAGCGCTTCCCCCGCGTCCGTCAGTTGCAGGCGGCGGGGCTGTCGCCGGATCAGCGTGGTGCCGAGCGCCGTCTCCAGCAGAGCGATTTGCTGAGAGACGCTCGGCTGGCTCATACCGAGCAGGTCGGCGGCGCGGGTAAAATGCCCTGTGCGAGCAACGGCGACAAAGATACGTAGCTTATGCAGATCCATTCGGTGTTCCCGACAATCCGACCGGGCGAGGCATGGGGATTACCGGCCTGGGCGTCTACCCCAGTATACTCGATCCGCTTCGTTTTCGATAAGAAAATCCAATCGTTTTAATCAGCATGATTATATATGTGAATGGCCGCAGTGGATCTATAATCGGCTTATAGGAGCTAAAGAGCAGCTCCGAGTTAGCTGACGAAAGTGAGAAGAGCACGCATGAACAGTTACGGCGCGCGAGCCACCTTGACCGTGGGCAGCCGGGATTATGAGATTTTCCGGCTAGATGCCTTAGCCGGCCTGGGGATCGATCTCAGCAAATTGCCCTACGCAATTAAGATCTGGTTGGAGAACCTGCTACGGACCGAAGACGGCCAGACGGTAACGGCGGACGACATTCGCGTTCTGGCAAACTGGGCGCCGCGGGCCGTGCCCGACGAGGAGATCGCGTTCACCCCGGCCCGGGTGCTGCTGCAAGACTTCACCGGCGTGCCCGCCA
>JAICKM010000058.1 GCA_025927935.1 Chloroflexia bacterium
CGCCCCCGCGTTTACGGTAGCTCCTATGATGGCAAGGACACCCGCGGAATCCTCATCGCTGGTGACAAGGACGGGCCCCGCGCCTGGCGCGCCGGTCGATCCGGCTATGGATCCCGCGCGCCCCGTGCAGCCCTGGGTGCCCGCTGACCAGCCGCCCGAAGCCCACGCCGTGGCCCCCGCCCCGCCCATCTGGGGATCACCGGCCTCTATCCCACCGGAGCGCCCGCTGTATCCGCCGCCCGCGCCCCCGGCTCCCATCCCGCCGGTTCCGCCCGCGCCGCCCGTACCCCAGCGCCGCCGCGGCGTGGGCATGGCCGCGTTTGGCGTAGTCACCGTCTTGTTACTCCTGGTCGCAGGCTTTGTCGTCATGAACCAGGTCGCCGCCGGCGCCCGCACTAACGCCACGGCCACTGCCGTGCAGGGCACCCTGGCCGCGCAAGCCACCACCACCGCCGTCGCCGACGCCCGCATCGCCGCCCAGATCATGGCGACGCGCACCGTCCGCGCCGGGGTCACGACTACCGCTCGCGCCGAAGCCACCACCACCGCCGTGGCGGCAGCCACGGCGAGCGGCATGCTGGCTGCCGTCGACGACCTGGCCCAGCAGGGCGTCCCCGTCTACGGGCCGCTGGACGGCCGGCTCAGCCTGGAGAAAGATCAGGTCGCTACCCTGCCCACCGGCGTCAACCTGCGGAACTTTGTGGTCGAGGCCCAGTTCCACAACCCCTATGACAGCGCCCGTGGCGCCTGGGACTACGGCTTCCTCTTCCGCCACACCGGCCTGAACAACGAGTACCGCCTTGTCGTCAATTCCACCGGCCACTGGGGTCTCGGCCTCACCGAGTCGAATCTGTCGCAGTACCAGGAGCTGCCCGGTCTCGATACCTCGCCCACCGGCTCCAACCTGCTGCGCCTGGTCGTCAAGGACGACAAAGGCTATTTCTTCGTGAACAATGACTACGTCGCCACGCTCGACCTCTCGCCCAAGATGGCCGACGGCGACATTTACGCTGCATCTGCTATTGTCCAGGGCGAGGGCATTCCCGGCGAAGCGACGAGCTTCGATGGCTTCAAGGTCTGGGCGCTGCCTTCCACCTCCGACCCGGATATGGCCCAGGCGCGGGCCACGGCCACCGCCGCCTCCGCGGGGGCCGGTCTGACCGCCGTGGCGGCCGTCACCGCGCAGGCGGTGGCCACGGGCGCTGCCCAGGTACAGGCCACCGCCGAGGCCATGGCCGTCTCCTCCGGCGCGCCGGATAAATACATCGAGGACATTGCCGATGCGCTGGCCCAGCAAGGGCCGAAGGTCTTCGGGCCGGTAGGCGACCAACTCATCCATAACGCCGAAGACGGGCTGATCGTGGATAAGGCCGCCGGGGTCAACCTGCGCAACTTCGTCGTCGAGGCGCGCTTCTACAACCCCTACGACCGCGCGCAGAAGCCCTGGGACTACGGCTTCTTCTTCCGCCACACTGGCAAGAACGAGGATTATGAAGTGGAAGTGAACTCGTCCGCTGAGTGGACCAGCTGGTACCATAACGAAAACACCGGCTACGACTCGGTGGACCACCTGGACCTCTCGCCCACCGGGTCAAACGTGCTTACGCTCATCGTCAACGACGACAAAGGCTTCTTCTTCGTCAACGGCTACTACGTGGACAAGCTGGATCTCGGCGACAAAAACGAGGCCGGCGATATCTCCGTGGCGACCGGGCTGGTCTCCGGCGATGAAGTGACCGGCGCCGCCACCCGCTACGAGAACTTCACCGTCTGGCCGCTGCCCTGATTGCCGGGCGCGGCCCGTATCTTGCCGCGCTAAATAGCATTATATGCACGGGGGTAGTCTATCCGGCTACCCCTGTTGCATGAGGCCGGACGACCCTTCCCGGCGGGCCGTGCACCCGTTCACCAGCTCACCGAAGGCGCGAAGAACGCGAAGGCTGTTTATATTAGTCTTATTCTTCGCGCTCTTCGCGTCTTCGCGATGCATAATGCGGCTGGATGACGGGATGTCGGGCTGGACAGGTTGCATTTCGGCCCCGGTAGCCCTAAAATAGAAACGACAGAAGGCGGCGCAATCCGCCCGCCACAGATCCAGGAGAATCCCCCTGATGAGCGATTTGATCGGCAAGACACTTGGCCGCTACCGCCTCGTGGAGCGGATCGGCCAGGGCGGCATGGCCGAAGTGTATAAAGCCTTCCAGCCCGCGCTCGACCGCTATGTCGCCGTGAAAGTGCTGCATCCCTTCCTGCTGGAAGAAGACGGCGCCCGTGAACGTTTTAGCCGCGAAGCCCGCGCCGTCGCCTCCCTGCGCCACCCGAACATCGTCCAGGTGTTCGACTATGACAATGAGGGCGAGATCTACTTCATGGTGATGGAGTTTATCGACGGCCCCAACCTCAAACAGGTCCTGTTGCAGCAGGCCCAGCAGGGCAAGCGCCTGGACATGGCCCGCATCGACGAGATCATCACCGCCATCGGCGGCGCGCTGGCCTACGCCCATGGTATGGGCATGGTCCACCGCGACGTGAAGCCGCAGAACATCATGTTCACGGCCAAGGGCCAGCCCTTGCTGACCGACTTCGGCATCGCCAAGATCGTCAATACCTCCGGCGCCAGCGCCAGCGGCGGCCTCTCCGGCACGCCCGCCTATATGAGTCCCGAGCAGGGGCGCGGGGGTCCCATCGACGCGCGCACCGATATCTACTCGCTGGGCGTGGTGCTCTACGAGATGGTCACCGGCCGCGTCCCTTTCGACGCCGATACGCCCTTCGCCGTCGTCATCAAGCACATGAACGACCCGCTGCCCCTGCCGCGCAGCATTGATCCGTCCATCCCCGAGGGCCTGGAGCGCGTGGTGCTGAAGGCCATGGCGAAATCGCCTGACGAGCGCTACCAGACCGCCGACGAGTTCGCGCGGGCCACCCACGAAGCCATCGCGCAGGCCCAGGGCGCAGCGTCGCGTGTAGACACGATCCCTACCGCCGCGCCCTGGGTGGCTCCTGCCGGACCCAAACCTGCTCCGGCCCCGCCCACGCCGGCGCCCGCCGTTACCATCCCGGTCACGCCGCCGCCGAACGCCCACATCACGCAGGGGCCGTATCCGGCCCAGCCCATGGCCCAGCAAAGCTATGGCCCGCCTCCCGGCCCCAACTACGGTCCCGCGCCGGGCGCGCCGCAGAGCTATGGTCCGCCCGCCGGAGCGCCGCAGAATTATGGCCCACCCGCGCAGGGCTATGGCCCGCCGCCCGGCTACGGCGGCCCGCCCCCCGCGCCGCCCGGCAATCGCGGCGGCGGCGGGCGGCTCTGGTGGATCCTGGGCGGCACCGCCGTCGCCCTGCTGCTCATCTGCGTGGCCGGCGTCTTCCTGCTCAACCTGCTCCGACCGGCCGTCGTGGTGCCCATTTTGCCCGGCACGTCGGTGGTCGTGGCAAGCACAGCCACCGCCGCACCCACCGGCGTCGCGCAGGCGGATACGGCCCTTCCGGCGACCGCCGCGCCCACCGATACCGCCGCCCCGGTCGAGACGCCCGCGGCGGATACGCCGGTTGCCACGCCCGGCGATGTATTCGTCATCCCCTCGGTCGCGCCGACCGAGGCGCCTAGTCCCGTCCCGCTGGACACCGCGGGCGCCACCGGCCCGGAGGCGTTCACGGCCCAACTGAACGAGTTCTTCGCCTTGTTCTACAAAGCCCGCACCCTGGAACCCGGCGGCCAGTTCGACCTGGCGACCATCGGCAACCTGACCGCGCCGCCGTACCGCGACTACACCCTGGCGCTGCTCCAGCAAAACGAGGCCGATGCCGAGACAGGCAAGTTGCGCGAAGCCAACTACACCAACCTGAGCATGAAGGTGCTCAGCTTCGGCCATGAGGCCGACGGCAGCGATAACGCGCTGGTCGAGGTCACGCGCACGTTGAACGAGGTACGCGCCGACGGCACGCAGCCGCCACAGACCGGCACCTACCAGTTCAAGCTCAAGCGCACCATCCTGGCCGACGGCAACGCCGCCTGGCAAGCCTACGACTTCTACAACCCGGCCACCAAGACCTGGATTTCGCAGACCAAGGGCGACACCACCCTATCGCCCGACCAGGTGCAGCGCGAGATGAACGACTACTTCCAGCGGTTCTACGCGGCCCGCACGCTGGTCCCCGGCGGCAGCTTCGACCTGACCACCACCGGCGAGATGACCAACTTCGCCTACCGCGATTACACCCTGCCCTTGTTGCAAAAGCAGCAGGATGAAGCCGATGCGGGCCAGTTGAGCACGGTCAGCTACAGTGATATTGCCGTCAAACTGACCGACTGGAACCCGCGGGCCACCGATCACGGCGGCATCGCCACCGTCTCGGTCACGCGCACCTCGCACACCGTGCGGCCCGGCAAGGCCGAAGATGTGCAGACCGGCACCTACCAGTTCCGCCTGCACCGCCACCAGGGCGACAACGGCGAACCGTTCTGGGTCGCCGTCGATTTCCTGAGTCCGATCAGCAACAAGTGGGTTTCGGAGAGTGCCGGAATGAGCGGGCCGGTCCCGCCGTCCGGCCATGGCTGATGATCACCTTGCCGGCCGTGTGCCGGCATCACTCGCGGCTCCCTGGCGAGTCGCAAAGGAGGCGGGCGCCTTCGTGCTGACTACCCCTTCCGGCGATCCTGCCCTGGCGGCCTTCGCGTCGATTCCCGCCCTGGATGCGGCACTGGCCGCCCAGGGCTACATCGCCGGGCGCGCGCTGGCGACCGCGCTCTACCTGAGCTGGCGCCTGCCCAAGCCGCTATTTCTTGAAGGCGAGGCGGGCGTCGGCAAAACCGCCGTCGCGCGCACCTTGGCTACCCTGCTCGGCACGCCGCTCATCCGGTTGCAATGTTACGAGGGGCTGGACATCACCACCGCCGTCTATGAGTGGAACTATGCCCGCCAGATGATGCAGATCCGCCTGCTGGAAGCCGGGCACAAAGACGCGACCCTCGACACCGCCCACCTGTTCGGCCCCGACTTCCTGATCCAGCGCCCCATCCTGTCCGCCGTCACCTATCCCGGTCCCGGTCGCCCGGTCCTGCTCATCGACGAACTCGACCGCGCCGACGAAGAGTTCGAGGCGTTCCTGCTGGAGCTATTGGCCGACTTCCAGGTCACCATCCCCGAAGTCGGCACCTTCCGCGCCACCCAGCCGCCCGCCGTGGTCATCACCAGCAACCGCACGCGCGAGATCCACGACGCCCTGAAACGACGCTGCATCTATCACTGGATCGACTATCCCACCTTCGATAAGGAACTGGCCGTGCTCACCACGCGCCTGCCGGAGTTGCCCCACCGCCTGGCGACGGGCATTGTCGCGCTGGTCCAGGAGGTGCGCCGGCTCGATCTCTACAAGCTGCCCGGCGTGGCCGAAACCCTCGATTGGGCCGCCGCCCTGCTGGCCCTGGAGCAGCAGACCCTCACCGTCGAAGTCGTCAGCGACACGCTCGGCGTGCTGCTCAAGCACCAAGAGGACATCGAACGGCTGCGGGGTGAGTTGACCCCGCTCGTGCAGAAGGCAGAAGCCCGTGGACGCGCTGGGGGATAAACTCGTCCGCCGCTGGATCGACTTCGGGCGGCTCTTGCGGCGCAACGGCGTGCAAACCACCGCCGATCAGA
The DNA here is from genome assembly GCA_025927935.1 of Chloroflexia bacterium. Next base: position 5,640 of record JAICKM010000058.1, read on the forward strand.
TGCACGACCTGCTCAGCGTGCTCGGCGACCCCGCCCAGGACTGGGCCGACCGCCAGACCATCTACTACACGGCGCGGGCGCTGCTCTGTAGCCGCCACGAGGACTGGCCGCGCTTCGACCTGATCTTCCGCCAGTTCTGGGGCCGCACTCGCCAGATTATTATCCCCTCCGACACAGCCACCCCCCGGCCCGAAACCCAGCCCGCCCGCGAGCGCGAGAGCCAGGCCCTGGGCGCCGCGACCGCCGGCAGCGAGATCCTGCCCACGGTCGAGCGCACCACGGCCATCGACGCCGATCTGCCCGGCGACGCGACAGACGACCTGAGCCTGCCCGATCAAATGCTGCTCTACAGCGGCTATGAGCGCTTGCGCCGCATCGACTTTGCCGACTTCACCGACGACGAACTAGCCCAGGCGCGCGCCATGCTGGCGACCTGGCGCTGGGAACCCGGCACGCGCCGCACCCGCCGCCTGGCCCCCGCCCGCCGCGGGAGGCGGCTCGATGTGGAGCGCACCTTGCGCCGGGCCATGCGCCACGGCGGTGTGCCGCTCCATCTGGCCTGGCGCGGCCCGCGCCAAAAGCCCCGGCCCATCGTGCTCATCTGCGACATCAGCGGCTCGATGGCCCCCTACACCCGGCTCTTGCTCCATTTCCTGCACACCCTCAGCCGCGGCCTGCACCACGCCGAGATCTTCGTCTTCGCCACCCGGCTCACCCGGATCACCCGCCAGCTTCGGGCGCGCACGGTGGATACGGCCCTCAGCGAGGTGGGCCACACCGTCGTAGATTGGTCCGGCGGCACGCGCATCGGCGCGGCCCTGCGCACCTTCAACACCACCTGGGCGCGGCGCGTGCTCGGGCAGGGCGCCCTCGTCTGCATTATCAGCGACGGTTGGGACCGCGGCGATCCGGCGCTGCTCGAAGCCGAGATGGCCTACCTCCAGCGCATGGCCTTCCGCCTGATCTGGCTCAACCCGCTGCTGGGACTGCCCGGCTACCGCCCGCTCACCCGCGGCATGGCCGCCGCGCTCCCACACATCGACGACTTCCTCCCCGCCAACAACCTACGCAACCTGGAAGCCCTCGCCACCCTGCTCGGCGCCATCCCGCCCACCCGCCCGCTCCGCCACCAGCATACCCTGGCCCAGGTGCCGGATGCCCTCCAACCCGCGCCGCCGTGACGGCTGTTTGTCGCGCGTCTAATCCATAGCGATTGGAGAGTGTTGCATGAACGCGCCAGTCTTTATCGGCCGGGAGCAGGAGCTAGGCCGCCTGCGCCAATTGCTCGACCAGACTCTGACCGGAAGCAGCCGGGTCGCCTTCCTGACCGGCGAGGCGGGCAGCGGTAAGACCACGCTGATCCACGAGTTCGCCCGCCTCGCCGAAGCGAACCATGCCAACCTGATCGTCGCCACCGGCAATTGCAACGCGCAAACCGGCCAGGGTGATCCCTATCTACCCCTCATCGAAGTCCTGCAACTCCTCAGCGGTGATGTGGAAGCCAACCTGTCCAAGAATGTTGTAGACACGGAAAACGCCCGGCGCTTGAAAGGGCTGCTGGCCCATTCGAGCCAGGTACTCGTGGAGGTCGGACCCGACCTGGCCGAACTGCTGCTAGCCGCCGTGCCAGGCGCCGGCCTGGCTGCTAAAGCCGGATCGATCTTCGCCAAAAAAGCCGGTCTGCTGGACTCGCTGGAGAAAGTCGGCAAGAAGAAGGACGGGGCCGCCGCGCTCGATACCACAGTCGATCAGAACCGCATCTTTGAGCAGTATGCCGGAGTGCTCAAAGCTCTGGCCGCCAGGCAACCCATCTTGATCATTCTCGACGACTTGCAGTGGGCCGACGATGGGTCGATCAATCTGCTGTTTCACCTCGCCCGGCGCCTGGAGAAAAGCCCCATCCTGATCCTGGGCACCTTCCGGCCTGACGAAGTGGCCCTGGGCCGCGGCGACCAGCGCCACCCCCTGGAAAAGGTGCTGGCCGAACTCAAGCGCTACTACGGCGATATCGTGGTCGATCTGGGCCAGGCCCGCGAGAAAGAAGGCCGCCGCTTTGTCGACGCTTTGCTGGACACCGAGCCGAACGCCCTGAGCGAGCAGTTCCGCGAAGCGCTGTTCCAGCACACCGAGGGCCACCCGCTCTTCATCGTCGAATTGTTGCAGGAGATGAAAGATAACGGCGACCTGGTCAAGGACGAGCAGGGCCGCTGGGTCGAGAGCGCGCGCCTCGTTTGGAACGATCTTCCGGCGCGGGTGGAAGGTGTGATCGAGGAGCGCATCAACCGGCTGGCCGATGACCAGCGCGAGATCTTGTCCGTGGCGAGTGTGGAGGGCACCGATTTTACCGCTCAGGTCGTCGCACGGGTGCAGGACATCAAAGAGCGCCCGCTGTTGCAAACCTTGTCCCGCGATCTGGAGGACCGCCACCACCTGGTGCGCGAGGCGGGCGAAGTCCGCGCCGGGCGCCAGTTACTGTTCCGCTACCAGTTTACCCATGCCCTATTCCAGCAATATCTGTACGAGGGCCTCAGTGGCGGCGAGCGCCGCCTGCTGCACGGCGAGATCGCAGCAGTGCTGGAGGAACTGTATGCCGGGCATATCGCAGACATTACCGTGCGCCTGGCCCGTCACTACGCCGAGGCCGGCGATGTGGAGAAGGCCGTCGATTATCTGCGCCAGGCGGGAGAGCGGGCGCGGATGCTGTACGCGAACAGCGAGGCCATTGACCTGTTCATGCGCGCCGTCGCCCTCATCGAGGAAGACCCGGCGGCTTACGATTTCGAGCAACACCACGAGGTCGTCGATCAGCTATATGAGGGCCTGGGCGATGTGCTGGAGTTGACAGGCCGGCACGAGCAAGCGCGGGAAGTGTTCCAGACCGCGCTCCAGCATGTACAGGATCATGACCAGATCTGTCAGGCCCGGCTCTACCGCAAGACCGGCAAGACCTGGGAGCCGCAACGCGAATACGCCCAGGCAAACGCGGCTTACGAGCGCGCCGAGCAGATCCTGGGCCCGCCCCCCGGCGACTCCGCCGATAAGTGGTGGCAGGAATGGGTGCAAATCCAGCTTCTGCGTATGTGGATCCTGCATTGGCGCGGCCAGTGGCAGGAGATGAACCCGTTCCTCGACAAAGTCCGGCCCGCCGTGGAACGCCACGGCACCCCGGCGCAACGCTCCAAGTTCTTTACCGCCCTCGTGCTCATGGCCTTTGGCCGGGATCGCTACAGGGTTTCCGACGAGACTCTCGCCAATGCCCTGGCCGCCCTGACCGCTATCCAGGAGGCCGGCACGCCCAGTGAAATCGCCCTGACTCGCGTGATCGCCGGGCTGGCCCACCTCTGGCGCCGGGAGTTGGACGCCGCCGAAGAGCAGATGCAGACCGCCCTCAAGCTGGTGGAGCGCACCGGCGATATCACCGTGCAATCCCGCTGCCTGGCCTACCTGGCCGTCGTATACCGCCTGCGCGGGCAGGCGGAAGAGACGCGCAAGTACTGTGAGCGGGGGATGGAAGTCGCCACGCAAGCACAACTGCTGGAAGATATCGGCATGGCCCGCGCCAACCTGGCCTGGCTAGCCTTGCGCGCGGGCAATCTCGCCCAGGCCCAGGAACATGGCCTGGCCGCCCTCGCCCTCTGGCGGCAGTTGCCTCTGGCGATGTCTACCCAGTGGCTGGCCCTGGAACCGCTAACGGCCGTGGCCCTGGCCCAGGGCCGCATCGTGGACGCCGTCGCCTGCGCCCGTGCCCTGCTAGCTCCCACGCAACAGCGGCTACCCGACAACCTGGCCGTCCCGCTGGCCGCAGCCATCCAGGCATGGGATGCCGGCGATAAGACCGCAGCGCGCACAGCGCTGATCAGGGTAGCCCAGCTTGCCCAGCAAAGTGGCTACCTCTAGCGCCCGGACTGCATACACCTGGCTGTAGGGACCGGCTTGAAACCAGCCCGCCGGCCCAGATTGTGGAGGCGGTTTCCAACTGGCCCGTTATCCCGATGTTGACTGTAGGGGCCGGTTGCAAACCGGCCGCCCGGCTTACAGACCGGCTCCGCCGCCTTCCGGTATAATGGTAGCACAACGGATATTAGGTCTTGTAAACCATCCAGATGGAGCACGCACCATGGAAACAGATACCTTTTTACACGATGTGTTACCGGCGATTGAGCAGTGGCGAGCCGCGGGCAAAGCCGTGGCCGTTGCCACCGTCGTCCGCGTCGAGGGCACCGCGCCCCGGCACGCGGGCGCCAAGATGGCTGTCTCCAGCGACGGCGAACTGGCCGGGTCGGTCAGCGGCGGCTGCGTGGAAGGCGCGGTGGTGGAAGAAGCCCTGCGCGTCCTGCGCTCCGGCACGCCCCGGTTGCTGCAATACGGCATCACCGCCGATATGCTGACCGATGTCGGCCTGTCGTGTGGCGGGCGTATCGACGTCTTTGTCGAACCACTGGACTGGTGAGCGGCATGTACAGCGAACTCACCGCCCGCCTGCGCGCGGGTCAGGCGGCCATCTTGGCGACGACCATTCGCGGCCCTCGCCCCGGCGCCAAACTGCTGGTGCCGGCCACGGGCGACACGATCGGCAGCATTGACCCGGCCATCGACGCCGCCATTGCCGCCGATGGCCGGGCCATGCTGGCCGCCGGGCGATCCGAACTTCGCGACTACGCCAGTCCGGCGGGCGATTGGGCGGTCTTCGTCCAGAGTTTCCCGCCGCCGCCGCGCCTTGTCATCGTGGGCGCCGTGCATACGGCCATCCCACTGCACCGCCTGGCGAAGCAACTGGGTTACTATGTGGCCGTGGTCGACGCCCGCGGCGCTCTCGCCACCGCGGAGCGTTTCCCCGAAGCCGATTGGGTGCTGACCGAGTGGCCCGACGACGCCCTGCGTTTGCTGCATATCGACTCGTCCACCGCCGTCGTCGTGCTGACCCACGATCCCAAGTTCGACGAACCGGCGCTGATCGAAGCCCTTACGACGGACGCCGTCTACATCGGCGCCATCGGCAGCCGCGGCACGCATGAGAGCCGCCTGGAGTCGCTCCGCGCGCAGGGCGTAACCGAGGAGCAGATCGCCCGCATCCACGCTCCCATTGGCCTCGACATCGGCGGCAAAACCCCCGCCGAGATCGCCCTCGCCATCCTGGCCGAGGTCATCGCCGTCCGCTACAATCGCTCCGGCGGCATGATGCGCGACCGCGCCCCGGCGCCCGCCTGAGCGGCGGGCGCCGCCGTATACCGGCGGCCCGCGTGAACGACTGCGCCCCCGCCTACCGTTCGTCCGGATCGCCGCGGTAGGCGGCCTTTACTTCGCAGATCGCTCGTCGATCACCGCACGACCGCGATTCACCAGTTTGCTGCGGTAACTGCGCCGCCCCCGGTCGATCACCGTCACGCCGCGCACGACGAGATCATGCGCCGCGGTCGGATCGATCACGGTGCGACCGCGCACAATAAGTTCCCCGCTGGGCGCGGACGCCACCTCTGTGACCTCCGGGCCAGTTGCGCCGGTGCTGCCGGTTTCAAGTTCGCGTGCCATGTTAATGGCCTCCTACTCTGCTCAAGAACAGCCGCGGCCTGTTCCCCAAATGGAATCGATTCCATTATACTCCTTTGGAAACGATTCCGCAATGCCACGCAGCTCGGTGTTTCCCCATCCGTGCGTGAACGGGAAATGTCCCGCCCCATCCCGTATCCCAAAACACGGCCAGGGCGCGGAGTCCGGAATCACGGATCTCCACGCCCTGGCCTGGCTTCTTTACGGCGCTCCTACTCGGTAGTAGTCCGCCACCATGATTTTGATCTGTAGGGCCCGGTTGGAAACCGGCCAGCCGCCTTAGAAATTCACGTGTACGTCGGGATAGGCTTGCAGGGCTTCGCGCAGGATGCCCTTGATCTCCTCCAGCCGTTCGGGCGTCTCGGCCTCGAAGCGCGTCGTCAGCGACGGTTCCGTGTTGCTGGCCCGCACCAGGAACCAGCCGTCCGGGAACTCGACCCGCGCGCCGTCGATGGTCACCACCTGATACTGCTGCTGGAACTTCTCCACCAACCCCTTGATCACCTCGAACTTGCGCGTCTCCGCCACGTCCATGCGGCCTTCGGGCGTATTGTAGTACTTGTGCACATCCTTGAAGCGCTCGCTGATCGGCCGGTCGTCGCCGCCGAGCGCGCGCAGCAGCCGCGCCCCGGCGTACATCCCGTCGTCGAAGTCAAGCCGCGGATCGTCGAAGAACATGTGCCCGCTGAACTCCCCGGCAAACGGGGCGCCCGTCTCCAGCCGCTTGGCAAACACGTTCGTATAGCCCGTGCGCCACATGACCGGCTCGCCGCCGTGGTTGCGGATATCCTCGATCAGCGCGCGGGAGCACTTCACGTCGAAGATGATCGGCGCGGCCTTTTGCGCCAGCACCTCGCGCTCCAGCAGCACCATGTACTGGTCGGGCCACAGGATATTGCCCTCGTTGTCCACCACGCCCAGCCGGTCGCCGTCGCCGTCCAGCCCGATACCGATATCGGCTCCCGTCTCGCGGACCTTGGCCTGCAAATCGACCATGTTTTCTTCCTTGAGCGGATTGGGCATGTGGTTCGGGAAGGATCCGTCGGGTTCGATGAAGAGCGGCACGACCTCGACGCCCATGCGCGTGTAGAGGTCCACGGCGGTGGGACCGCAGGCGCCGTTCCCCGCGTCGATCACCGCCTTGAGCTTGCGGCCGGGCTTGACCGTCTCGATAATGTACTGCTTGTAATGTTCCAGGATATTTTCTTCTTGGTAGCCGCCCTCGCCGCGCGAGGTGTCGAACTGCCCGCCGACGGCCAGCTTGCCCACCGCCTGCACTTCGGGCGAGGCGAGCGGCGCGTTGCGGCCCCCGAAGCGCTTGCGCATCTTCAGCCCGTTGAACTCCGGCGGGTTGTGGCTCGCTGTCACTTCGATACCGCCGTCGGTATCATAATAGCCCACCGCGAAGTACAGCACCGGCGTGGGCACTTCGCCGACGTTGATCACGTCGCACCCCGCCTTGCGCAGCCCCACGATCAGCGATTCGGCGAAGCGCCTGGACGAAAGGCGCACATCGCGCCCGACTGCCACCCGCTTGCGCGCGCCGCCGGTTCCGGCATCCTGCTGGTACAGCCAGGTGCCGTAGGCCATGCCAATCGCCTCCAGCACGGGTCCCGTCAGATCCTGGTCGACAATCCCGCGGATATCATATTCCCGAAAAATCTGCGGATTGACCTGCGTGGGGCCGGCATTGGCCTGCGTGGATCCATCCATGAAGTGTTCCTCCTGTGAAAAACTTGTCTCGGGGTATACCCGGCCAACTCACGTAGCGGTCTCTGTAGATTTTATACCCGCAAAGCGAACACAATGCAAGCGTGGGAGCCGGCATCTTTTGGCGGCCGGGCCGGCCACGCCGCCGCAAACGGATGGTATAATGAAGAGTCTGCGGCCCGCACCGTGCCATTCTCGCCGCGACTTGAGGAGCCGTTATGAGTATACACGAACCACAGCCGGCGCCCGCCCCGGTCGTCGCGTCCCCATCCGCCCGCAAGGGCCGGGTGCGGGCGATCTTCCAGGTGCTGGCCGTGGTGGCGATCACGCTGGTCTTCACCCTTGGGCTGCTCGAAGGCGCCCTGCGCCTGTTCGCGCCCCAGATCACCCAGCCGGTCACACGGGATATGTTCGACATCGACCGCGGCGCGCGCTTCCGCAACAAGGCCGGCGCCTCCGTCGTCCACGACTCCGGCGAACTCCACGCCACCTACACGATCAACAGCCAGGGTGTGCGCGGCACCCAGGTCTACGGCCCCGTGACCCCGGACCGCACCCGCCTGCTCTGCATCGGCGACTCCTTCACCTTCGGCTGGGGCGTCGAAGCCGATCAGGCGTTTCCGGCCCTGCTGAACGCCGACAAGAGCGCCGCCGGCCAGCCCATCGAAAGCATCAACGCGGGCGTGATCGGCTACGGCACCTCGCACGAAGTGGCCTGGATGCACGAATACGGCTGGGCGCTGCAACCCAAGATCGTCGTCGTGGGCTTCTTCGTGGGCAACGACGTGACCGATGTGATGCGCGATATGATCTACAACAAGACCAACACGCCGGAGCAGCAGGCCGTGGTCGATATGGTCTGGCGGCTCAAGGGGCAGGGGTCGCAGCAAGGCGATGTCGAGACCTGGCTGAAGGCCAACTCGCACGCCTATGTCTTCCTGAACAAGATCTACGAGCGCCTGATGCCCGCACCACCGAAACAGCAGCCGGATATGACCAATACCGCCTATAACTACCTGAAACAGGAGCCGCCGGAACGCGCCACCGGCTGGAACACCACCCTGTCCTTGCTGGACGAACTGCACTGGAAAGCCGAGCAATACGGGGCCGCGCTCGTGGTCGTGGCGATCCCGGCCAAGGAGCAGGTCGATGCGACGGCCTGGCAGGATATGCAGAAGTCCTTCGGCCTGACCGCCGCCGACCTGGACCGCGATTTGCCGCAGCAGCGCCTGGCCGCCTGGAGCGCCGGGAGCGGCGTCCCGGTCATCGACTTGCTGCCCGGCTTCCGCGCCGCCGGCAACCAGCAACTCTACTTCAACGCCGACCCGCACTGGACTCCGGCGGGCCACGCCCTGGCCGCCCAACTGATCGGCGACGGGATGGTGAAGCTGGGCCTGTTCAGCCGCTAACCAGGCTGGCCGCGAGGGTTTTGCAGCAGCCTATGTAGCATGCACGGGCGCCGCCGGAGCGTACCGGCTATTGACGCTCGACAGGCGGTTGTGCTATGCTCCTAAAAGCGACGTGAGTATCGATCGGAAAGGGGGACCATACCATGATCGACGATCTACTGCACGGAGCCCAGCAAGAATACCTGCGCGGGCGTGACTACTATCGCGCGGGCGCGATGCCGCGCGCCCTGCTGGCCTATCACGCGGCGTTGGAGCAACTCTTGCGTTTCTCGCTGATCCGCGACGGCGCCGATTACGAGCGCGCCACCGACCCCGGCCAGATCAACTGGCAAACCCTGATCACCTATCTGGATGTGCGCTATGCGCTGCCCCGCGAGCAATGTGTCTTCTTGAGCCAGATGACCCATGTGCGCGACCAGGTGCTGGCCGGCGGCAATCCCGATCTCAATCCCCTGGTGATGCAGGGCTACGACAAACTGGTCACGCAGATCTTCCGTCGGCTGTACCCGCGCGACGAGACGGAGCGCAACGACGCGGCGATGCGCGGCACCTTCGCTGCGCGCCGCCCGGTGGCCGACATCAACGCCCGCCCACTCGACCGCGCGAACGAGACGAACATCATCGCGCCCGCCGCGCCCCCGCCCGAAGGCCCGCATCCGCCGGTGTCGGCTGCCGGGGTTTCGCTGCCGCCTACGGGGCTACACCCCGCATCCATCGACCATCTGGGACCGGCCCGGCCGCACGGCGGCGCCCCGGCGCCCCCCGCCACGCATACCGGCAGCGGCTACCAGGCACATCCGCCGGCCACCGGCAGCGCGCCCGCGCACAGCGACCCGGCGCCGTTCGCCCAGCAGCCACCACCTGCGGAACCGGGCTACGCCGCCCCAGCTGGGTCGCCTGCCGATCAGCAACAGCGGGCCATCGAGGCGGGACGCCGGCTCCGCGAAATGCGCATCCAGGGCCTTGACTTTTGCCCGCAGTGCCGCAGCCAGATCCCGATCACCAGCCCGATCTGCCCGCAGTGTAGCTTTGACGTGGAAAGCTATCGTGCGCGGCGGACAAGTGCCCAACCGCGCACGGAAAGCTTGCTCGACCGTTTCCTGGGCCGGCGTTAGGCGTTGCGCCCGCGGGCACGCCCATCCGCCGCCGCGCTGATCTGATCGGCCAGCGCGCGCAGGTCGGGCCGCAACGGCTCGCCGCTGACCGCGTCCAGCCGATCCAGCAGGGCAATCGCCCGCCGCAACGGCTCGTCGGGGTCCGGCTCGCTCAGCACGCGCGTCCGCAACGCCGGGTCGCTGACGATGCGCTTCTTCACCTCCGAGGCCACATCGTCGATCACGTCCTGCACGCTCGCCTGGCGGGGCATGTTGTCCTGCATCCGCGAGAGTTCCAGCCAGTAGAGGCGTTTCAACGGCTCGGCGACCGCCTTCATCCGCTCGCTCAACATGCCGAAAGCCTGCTGCACCAGCGCGCGGGCTTTCGCCGTGCTGGCTGCGATGTCGCGGGTGCGGCGTAGCTCCACCTGGATCGTTTCGATGACCATCAGCGAGAGGCTGTACGCCTGAGTGAAGGCGGGCGGCGGACCGGCGGGCGCGGGCGGTTTCTCCGGTTGCTGGCTCTCCAGCGCGCCTTCGAGCGCGCCGAACAGGCCGCGCCGTTGCGGTTGCTGGCGCGGCGTCGCGGGCGCCGGTTGCTGGGCGGCGGCCAGGGCTTGCAACAGAGTGCTGCGCTCGTCCTCGACGCTGTTCACCGGGTCCACCAGTTCGCGCAGCAGCACCGTGCGCACCATATCGACGTAGCGGGCACGCAGATCGGCCAGCAGGCGGCGATAGGTCTCGTCGGTGCGCTGCCACAGGTCCGGCTGGTCGTAGCAGAGATGCCGTAGCTGCGCCGTAAAGGACACGCTCTTGAGCTTGCCCTCGAATCCGTCGCTCAGGATATTCGCCAGTTCGGGCGCCGAGGCGGCAAACTGGGCGTCGAGTTCGTTGCGCAGATCGAGCACCAGTTGCGCCGAGCGGTCGGCCTGCAAGATGCTGGCCTGGTTCACCAGGTCGGGCGTGGCGCTGATCAGGTCTTCCAGGTTGCGCATGGGGCGCGGCGCGCCGCTGCTACCGTCCATAGCCGCCTGGCGCAGGTCGCCTTCGCTGCGGTTCAGCGATTCAGCCAGCTTGGCCTTCACATCCTGCACCTTTTCGTCCAGGCGGGTGGTGAGCCGATCGCCCTTGCCGGGGTCGGGCCGGTTCGGAAACTCGCGCTGCGTCGCCAGGATCGCTTCGGTGAAGCTCTGGCGCAAGGTCTGCGCGGCGCGGTCGATGCGCTCCCA
>JAICKM010000161.1 GCA_025927935.1 Chloroflexia bacterium
AGGGCGGCGTCGAGTTGGGCCAGTTCCGCCGCCCGCCCCACCAGCGGCCCGCCCGCGCCCGGTTCGCGCAGCGCCTGTTCGGCTTCCGTGCGCTCGGCCACCAGCCCGTAGACGGGCACGGCGCCGGCTTTGCCCTTGACGCGCAGGGCGGGCAGCGCGGCCCAGCCGAAGCGCGGCCCGGCGGCCTGGCGCACCGCCTGCGTCACCAGGATGCCGCCCGGCGCCGCTGATTGCATCAGCCGGGCGGCCAGGTTCACCGCGTCGCCCAGCACGCCGTAGGTGCGCCGGGCCTGCCCGCCATACGCGCCGGTCCACACCTGGCCCTGGCTGATGCCGATCTGCACGCCGCGGATGAAGCTGCAACTGGCCGGGGGCGTGCGTAGCTCTAGGGCCGCCGCCGCCGCGCGGGCCGCCTCGTCGGCGTGGGCCAGCGGCGCGCCGAAGGCGGCGTACAGGTAGCTGCCCTTCTCGCCGATGGTCAGTTGCAGCAGCGCCGCCTCGTAGTGCGCCAGCACTTCTTGCACCCAGTGGATAAACGTGTCCAGCCGGGCGCCCGCCGTGGGCCGCGCGTAGTCGATGCCGGTGAAGCGCAGGAACAGCGCGACCACCGGGCGCAGTTCGGCCAGGAAGACACCCCGGCCATGTTGCAGCCGGTCCCACACGGCGGGCAGCACCCACGGCCGCACCTGTTCCTCCGGCACGGCCTCCGGCTCCAGCGGCGACCAGGGCGCGGGCGAGGCGGGCCGGGCCAGGCCGGTCAGCACGTGGAACTCCGCGCCGCTCTCCAGGTCCACGCAGGGATCGCCGGCGGGATCGGCGGCGGCCAGCGCCGCCCAGCTGGCCGCGTCCACCAGCACTTCGCCCCGCGCGGCCAGTTCCTCGGCCACGCCCAGCCGCTCCAGGGTCGGCCCCGCGGGCGCATCGAGCACGCCCCGCCGCGGGTCGCCCACCAGGAAGCGCCGCGCCGGCCCGGCGGCCACGGCCACCTTCAGCGCCAGCGCGGCCTGCTCCCCGCCCGGCAGGGGCAGCGTGGCGAAGGGGGTCATAGCCCGTTGCATGGCGAGGGCGCACGTCGCCGCGCGCGCGCCGTCGTCGCCGTCGAACCAGCAGGTCATCGCGTCGCCGCTGAAGCTGAGCACACTGCCGCCGTACTGGTGGACCTCGGCGATCAGCGCGTCGAACACGGGGATCAGGATCTGGACCAGTTCCTCGGAGCCGTGCTGCGGCCCCAGCGCGGCGGCAAACGCCGCGGTCAGCGCCGTGAAGCCGGAGATGTCGGCCAGCAAGGCCGCGCCGGTGGTGCGGTCGGGCAGGGGCGTGCCGTGGGCCAGCGCGTGGAGCCGGTCAATGGGTACGAAGCTACGCAGTGGGTCCATAGTGACCTCCGCGACCCATCCCGGCGGGCCGGCGCCGGGCGTTATCCGCCGGTGGGGCAGCGGGCGCCCCACCAGTGCCATGAACGATCCCGTTGGCGAGCCTCTACGGCCCGATGTTCCGCCACTCGCCGGGGCCGGCTGCCTATTTGCGGTGGTAGGTCAGGATCGCCACGCCGCTGCCGGTCATCTTGTGGCTGACCAACTGTAAGCGTTTCAGATCGCCGCCGTTGGGGAACAGGCGTTTGCCCTTGCCGGCGACCACCGGATGAATCATGAGGGTTAATTCATCGAGCAGATCCTGTTCGAGCAGCGAGCGCACCAGCGTGGGGCTGCCCGTCACGGTAATCGTTTTGCCCGGTTGCGCTTTCAAGCGGGCGAGTTCTTCGGCGAGGTTGCCCTTGAGCAGGGTGGAGTTTTGCCAGTCGACACTATTCAGCGTCGTCGAGACCACGTATTTTGGCGTGTTGTTAATAAAGCTGGCAAAGGGTTCGTCGGTGGAGGTCGGCCAGTAGTCGGCCCACTCCTGATACGTCACCCGCCCGAGCAGGATCGCGTCCGTCTCCGCGATCATCGCTCCCATTTCGGTCCCCAAATCTTCGTCAAAGCTATCAAATTGCCATTCGTTCGGGGCTTCAGTCACGCCGTCCAGGGAGATAAACAAGCCCGAAACCACTTTGCGCATAGCACGTCCCCTTTCACGCTGGGTAGCCGCAGGGTGGAATAATGGTCCGCCGCGCCGGCCCCGACAGGGGCGGGGTCGGGGGTAGCGGCCCGCGGTCCGGCCAATCGGCGACCTCTGCCGGGAGCCGGCGCGCCGGCCCCGCCGGGCCGCCAGCGAGTGCAACGTAGAGGGAGGATGTTTACCGCGCCAGTATAGCAACTTGCCGCCCCCCGCGCAAGCACACGAGTGGTCGGTGATCGGTGGTCAGTGGTCAGTACGACGAGTTCGCCGCGCGCTCGTCCTGGCGGCTGACGGCTGACGGCTGACGACTGACCACCGACCACTGACCACTCGTCCCGCTTCTGGTATAATGCGACCGGGAGGACGGGCATGGCGGCGGACACGGCGCGCAATGAGAGCTATCGGCGGCAAATGGAGTTGCGCGCCCAGGTGCTGCGCCCGACGTTGATCGGCACAGCGGCGCTCGCGCTGGCCTATCTGGTCGCGGGCCTCACCGGCTTCCTGATCAGCCCGCTCTATCCATGGGATGGCCTCGGCGTGCTGGCGCTCTGCGCCGGGTGCGGGGCGCTGCTGGTGCGGGGGCGGACGGCCCTGGCCGCGGCGTTCTTCGTCGCCGGGATCAGCCAGCCCGTGTTCTACGCCGGGCAGGGCTACGGCATCGCCAACCCGGTCAACAGCGCGTTCCTGCTGGGCATCATCGTGGCCGGGCTGGTCGTCGGCGGGTGGTTCCTGGGCATCTGGACGGCGGGCTACTGCTTCTGGATGGCGGGCCTGGCCTGGGGCGAGCTGACCGGGCGCTGGACGCCCCCCGGCGCCATCCACGACCCCAATCGCATGGCCCGCTGGCTGCTGTTCTGGTGGGCGCTGTTCATCGCCACCGGCGCGCTGGTCTGGCTGTTCGCCCGCACGCTGGAACGCGCCGCCGAGGTGGCCCGCGGGCAGACGGCGGCCCTGGCCGGCACCTTGCACAACCTGGCCGCCGAGCCGGGGCTGGACACCTTCCTGGGCCGCGTGCTGGCCGTCACCGCCACGCAATTCGGCGCGCGCTGGGCTACCCTCTGGCTCTACGACGCCGACACGGCTACCCTGCGCGCCCCGCTGGCCTACGGCGCCGGGCAGATCATCACGCCGGGCGGCGCGGGCGGCGCGGCCCTGCCGCCGCCCGTCCCCGCGGCGGATGTGGCGCTCTGGCAGGAGGCGATCCGCACCCGCCGCCCGGTGGTCGTCACCGACATCGCCAACGACCCCCGCGTGCGGTTGCGCAACCGGCTGCTGGCCGAGGGCGTGCAGACCTTGCTCGTCGTGCCGCTGCTCCAGGGCGACGTGGCGGTGGGCCAGGTCAGCATCAACAGCACCGAGCGCCGCCGCTACCGGCCCGAAGAACAGGATCTGGCCCTGGCCCTGGCCCAGCAGGTCACGCTGGCGATCCAGTTGGGCCGGCTGGCGCAGCGCGGCGAGGAGGCCGCCGTGCTGGAGGAGCGCAACCGCATGGCCCGCGAAATCCACGACACCCTGGCCCAGGGCTTCACCGGCATCGTCGTGCAGTTGGAGGCCGCCGAGGACACACTCCCCGCAGAGCCGGACGCCGCCCAGGCCCACCTGGACCGGGCGCGCGCCCTGGCCCGCGACAGCCTGGCCGAGGCCCGCCGCTCGGTCTGGGCCTTGCGCCCGCGGGCGCTCGAAGGCGGCGACCTGGCCGGGGCGCTCGACCGCGCGGCCCAGGCGCTCACCGCCGGGACGCCCACCCGCGCCGCCGTCCACGTCCACGGCGTGCCCCGCCCGCTGCCGCCCGACCTGGCCGGCCACCTGCTGCGCATCGGCCAGGAGGCGCTCACCAACGCCGTCCGCCATGCCGCCGCCCGCCAGGTTGACATAAAACTAACTTATGATCCCACGAGTGTGGACCTGCGCGTGCATGATGACGGCCACGGCTTCGACCCCGCTGCCCCGGCGCCCGCCGCCGGGGGCGGCCTGGGCCTGCCCGGTATGCGCGAGCGCGCGGCGGGCATGGGCGCCACGCTCACCCTGATCAGTGCGCCCGGCGCCGGGACGGAAGTGCGCGTGCAGGTGCCGGTGGGCAAGGAGACCCCATGAGCCAGGCGAAAGCGGGCGCGATCCGCATCCTGATCGCCGATGATCACCCGGTCGTGCGTGAAGGCGTAGCGGCCATGATCGAACGCCGCCCCGACATGACCGTGGTGGCCGAGGCCGCGACGGGCCGCGAAGCCGTGGCCGCCTATCGCGCGGCGCAGCCCGATGTCGTCCTGATGGACCTGCGGATGCCGGAGATGACCGGCGTGGAGGCCATCGGCGCCATCCGCGGCGAGTTTCCCGGCGCGCGCATCATCGTGCTCACCACCTATGACGGCGACGAGGACATCTATCGCGGCCTGCAAGCCGGGGCGCGCGCCTACCTGCTCAAGGACGCCCCGCGCGACGAACTGCTCGACGCCATCCGCGCCGTGCATGCCGGGCAGAGCCGCATCCCGCCCGCCGTGGCCGCGCGCCTGGCCGAGCGCGTGCTGGCCGGCCCCCAACTGACCGCCCGCGAACTCGAAGTGCTGCGCGGCATCGTCGCGGGCCGGAGCAACAAGGAGATCGGCGCCGCCCTGAGCATCGGCGAGGGCACGGTCAAGGCCCACGTCAACAACATCCTGGGCAAACTCGGCGTGAACGACCGCACCCAGGCCGTGACCACGGCCCTCCAGCGCGGCATCGTCCACCTGGATTAGCTCATCAAGGCGACGGGCCGGTTTCAAACCGGCCGCCAACAGACAGGGGCAGCGGTGTGGCGGCCCTCCACCGCTGCCCGGCAGGAGAACATGGGTAACTATGGGCTATCACGATCATTATGTGTTCATGGACGGCTGTATCGTCAAAGGCTGCCGGCCCGTGATCGACTTCGACCGCAGCTTCGGCGAGTACGCCGCGTTATTGCGCGAACTGTACCGGCGCGGCGGCTGGGGGCGCGGCGCGCGGCGCGTGCTGGGTGTGCCTGTATCGGAGAGCTTCGACTCCTGGGCCGCCACCCACGTCCATACCGCCCAGTCCACGCAGAACATGGGCACCGGGTCCGACCGGGTGGAGCGCATCGTCCAGGTGCTGAAAGGGCCGGGCAACGTCCACCTGTTTGGCACCAGCGCGGCGGGCGCGGCCATGCTCGAATACTTTCTGCGCACGGCCCCGAACACGCTCTACTGGCATGCGCGCGACCCGCTGGCCCGCCGCCTCCCGCGGCAGAAGTTCACAATCCACCCGCAGATCGCCAGCTTCACGGCCATCGACGCGCCCACCGACTGGATTCCCTTGCGGCGGGGCGGCGGGCCAGGCCGCAGCGGCGCCGAGCCGGGCACGCTGGGCGCGTACCTCGCCAAACACACGCGCATCAAAACCGGACCGGGCACCCCACCGGGCGAGCATACCACCCGGCTGGAGGATGTGCCCGGCACCTGGGTGGGCGCCGTGCCCATCGCCGGGCTGGACTACGACAATGATCCGCATTACGATTACTTGCCGGAGGAACCGCTGGCCCGCCACATCTACACCGGCGGCCACATGTCGCACGAGACGCGCGCCTTCCTGGAGCGCGTCTGGCGCTGACACCCGCCACAGCTAGAACAGGAGATCTATGCACCGCATTCTACCAGGGTTATACACCTTCAGCGGCCTCGGCCTGGGCCGCGTCTACCTCATCCGCGACCCCGACGGCCTGACGCTGATCGATACTAGCATCGGCTCGGCGGCGGACAAGATCGTGACCCAGATCCGGCGAGCGGGCGGCAGCGCCCGCGACGTGCGCCGCATCCTGATCACCCACGCCCACCCCGACCACATCGGCGGGCTGCCGCGCTTGAAGGAGCTGACCGGCGCCGAGGTGATCTGCTCCGAGATCGAGCGGCCCGTGACCGAGGGCAAGGCGCCCATCAACCGCCCTCCGCCGGATCAGTTGCGCGGGCCGCTGGGCCGGGCGCGGGCGGCGGCGCTGCTGCCCGGCACCCCCGTGGACCGCGTGGTGGGCGAGGGCGACACGCTGCCGGAGGTGATGGGCGGGCTGCGCGTGCTGGCCGTGCCGGGGCACGCGCCCGGCCACCTGGCCTTCTGGCAGCCGGAGCGCGGCGTGCTTTTCTGCGGCGACGTGATGATGCGCGCGGGCGGGCTGCGCCTGCCTATCGCGCCCTTCACCGCCGATATGGAGGAGAACCGCCGCTCGATCACCAAACTGGCCGCGCTCGACACGCGGGTGCTCTGCCTGGGCCACGGCGTGCCGCTGACCCAGCACACGGCGGCGGCGATCCGCGCCTTTGCCGCGCGGGAGGGCCGCCCGCTATGAGCAAGCGTCTGCGCCGGCTCGTGCTTGGCGGGCTGCTCCTGCTGATCCTGGTCGTGGGCGGAGCCGCGCTCCTGCTGGCCGGGCCGCCCACCTACAGCGACGAAACCACCACCATCACCGCCGCGCCGGGCAGCGATTTCGCCATCCGCCTGGCCTCCAACGCCACCACCGGCTATCGCTGGGAACTGCTCACCCCGCCCAATAGCGCGGTCGTCACCCTGCGCGATTCCCGCTACGACGGCCCCGACTCGCAACTGGTGGGGGCCGGGGGTCACGAGGTCTGGACCTTCCACGCCGTCGCGCCCGGCACGACGACCATCGGCCTGCGCTACGCCTTCGAGGATCACGATACCAACCGCCCCACCCAGGACACCGTCTTCACGGTCGTCGTCCGCTGAGCGGGGTTTACCGTTGTCACTCTGAGCGCAGCGAAGAGTCTCGTCGCGTTCGGGTCCAAGGGGTGTCACTCTGAGCGCAGCGAAGAGTCTCGTCCAAGGCATTGTCACTCTGAGCGTAGCGAAGAGTCTCGTGGGGGTCCAAGACGAGATTCTTCGCTGCGCTCAGAATGACAATTGAGGCGGGCGGCGCACCCTTCAGCAGCCCAGCCAGGGCATTGTCACTCTGAGCGTAGCGAAGAGTCTCGTCTCATTCGGGTCCAAGACGAGATTCTTCGCTGCGCTCAGAATGACAAGCGCGGCGGGCGGCGCTACCGGGCGCCGCCGCGCGATCTATAACCTGAGTTATACGCCCGCCCCTTACCCAGGGTCAGCCAACCGGCTGGCCCTTTTATCTACCCCCAGCCTGACCCTCCGCCCGATCCCCTTTCGCCCCTGCGCGCCTACAATAGACTCAACAAACAACCGCGCCCCCGCTCCATGAGCGGGGCGGGGCGACAAGGCAAAGGAGACAGAGAGTGAATACATTGGTGGAGACACAGATCCATAGCCCGGTGATCGAGGTGGCCGATCTGGTCAAGGCGTATCCGGGCGTCAAGGCCGTGGACGGCGTCAGCTTCCGGGTGGGCGCGGGCGAGATCTTCGGTCTGCTGGGGCCGAACGGCGCGGGCAAGTCGACCACGCTGAGCCTGATCGAGGGGCTGCGCCGGCCCGACGCGGGCACGGTGCGCGTGCTGGGCTTCGACCCGGCCACCCGCCCGGCGGCGGTGAAGCAGCGCATCGGCGTGCAGTTGCAGAGCACCAGCTTGCTGCCCGACCTGACGGCGCTGGAGCAGGTGGCCCTGTTCGCCCGGCTCTATGGCCGCGCCCTGAACCGCGCCGGCGCCCTGGCCCTTCTGGAGCGCGTGGCGCTGGCCGAGAAGGCCGGCGCCCTGCCCGGCCAGCTCAGCGGCGGCCAGCAGCAGCGCCTGGCCCTGGCCCTGGCCCTGGTCAACGACCCGGAGATTATCTTCCTCGACGAGCCGACGGCGGGCCTCGACCCGCAGGCCCGCCACAACCTGTGGGACCTCGTGCGGGCGTTGCGCGCGGAGGGCCGCACGGTGGTGCTGACCACGCATTATATGGAAGAGGCCGAGGTGCTGTGCGAGCGGGTGGGCATCATCGACGGCGGCAAACTGCTGGCCCTCGACACGCCCGGCGCGCTGATCAACGCCATGCAAGGCACCAGCGCCATCACCACGGCAGCGGGTCTGCCCGCCGATGCCCTGGGCGCCCTGCCGGGCGTGCGCTCCGTGCAGACCGAGGGCGTGACCACGCGCCTGCAAACCGACGCCGTGCCCGACACCATCGGCGCCCTGCTCGACCTGGCCCGCCGCCAGGGCGTGGCCCTGCGCGACCTGCATATTCTACAACCCAGCCTGGAAGATGTCTTTTTGCAACTGACCGGAAGGAGTATCCGCGCATGAACTCGACCATGACCCAGGCGCCCGCCCGGCGGGCCGCCACCGCTTCCTCGACTTTAGCCCCGGTGGTGCAGTTCGGCATCGCCCTGCTGCGCGCCGGGCTGAAAAACCGCGTCAGCCTGGCGAGCAGCCTGCTGACCCCGCTGTTCATGCTGGGCGTCTTCTGGCTGGTGACTAGCGACACCGCGGTGTTGCGCTTCGTCTTCCCCGGCCTGGTCAGCTTCACGGTCATGCTGGCCGGTAGCAACCACGCCATGCGCCTGGTGATGTGGCGCGAGCAGGGCGTGTTCACCCGGCTGGCCTGCACGCCGGTGCCGGTGGGGCGGCTGGCCCTCGGCGCGGCGGGCGCCCAGGTGGCGCTCGGCTTAGTGCAGGCGCTCATCGTGATGGCTTTCGGCGTGGGGGTCGTGGGCGTGCCGGTCGATACGCTCGGCGCGCTGGTCGCCGTGGCTGTGCTGACGCTCGGCGGCGCCTGCTTCATCGCCTACGGCTCGCTGATCGGCGCGCTGGCCCGCCGCGCCGAGGTTGCCACCATGCTCTACATCTTCACGCTGCTGCCGCTGAGCTTCCTGGGCAACACCTTCATGCCGCTGGACCAGATGCCCGCCTTCGTGCGCGCCGCCGGCCCCTGGCTGCCCACAACCATGATCAGCGACCTGGTGCGCCGGCTGCTGCTCGACGGCGCTTTGCCCGCCAATGCGTACCTGCCCGTGCTGGGCCTGCTGGTCTACACTGGTCTGTTCAGTGCCCTGGCCGTGCGCCTTTTCCGCTGGGAGCAGTAAGCGTCCCATTAAGTGCCACCCGTGGGGCCGGTTGCAAACCGGCCCCTACACCGCATCCTCCTGCGCGACCAGGGCCGGTTCCCGGCTGGGCGCCGGGGGGCGGGTTTCGGGCGGGGCGAGCGCGCCACGCACCATGATGCCCACCAGGGCGAGGAAGAGCGCGAGGATGTACATCGTGCGCGGGATGGGCAGCAGGGGCAGGGGCGCGGCCAGGGCCAGGGCGCGGAAGCCCCACGAGGCCGCGAAGCCGAGCCACGGCCAGCGCGGCGCGCTGCGCACCGTGTCCCACAGCAGCACCAGGGCCAGCGGGAGCTGATAATAGTGGCTGCCCACCCACTTGCCGAGCACGATCTGGAGCACGCCGCCCAGCGCGACCAGCGCCAGGAGCCGGCTGTCGATCAGCCCCACCGGCCCGCGCCGCCGTGCCCAGACCAGGATCGCCAGCGGCAGCAGCACGGCGGCGGCGACGAGGACCGTGTTGCTGTAGGCCAGGATCGCGGCGTGCGCCTGGCTGTAGGCCGCCGAATCGGCGCCCAGGCCCGCCGCCAGCCACTCGTCGAGCCAGACGGGCAGGCCGGGGCCGAACGGGATCAGCCGGCCCGGCAGCGTGACGAGGGCGTAGACCGCCCCGCCGGGGTCGGCCAGCACGGCGGGCGCGAAGAAGGCGGCGCCAACGCTCCCGGCCACCGCGCCCCAGGCAAGACCCCGGCGCAGCCCCGTGCCCTGGCCCCCGCCGAACAGCAATACCAGGCCCAGCGGCGCGAGTTCGAGCGCGCTGGTCTGCTTGGCGGCCAGGGCCAGCCCCGCGCACACCGCGCCCAGAACGAGCCGGTGGGGGGTCAGCCGCAGGGCCAGCAGCAGCAATAGCAGCACCAGCCCCTCGTGGTGGTTGCGCGAGGCCGAGACCTGAAGCAGCCCGGTCAGGCCGAGCGTCAAGAGGATACCCAGGAACAGCGCCACCTCGTCCGCGGCGGGCCGCCAGGCGCGCGCCAGCCGGCGCACCTCGGCCATCGCCAGCACGTCGGCCACCAGCAGCGGGAAGGCGATCAGCCGGTAGGCGAGTTCGTCGCTGCCGCCCACGCTGGCCGCCAGGGGCGTGCCGCCCAACGCATCGGCGAGCGCGACGAACGGCGCCAGCACCAGGGCCAGCAGCGGCGAGTAGGAGTAGGCGACGCCCAGCGGCGGGGCGGCGATGATCGAGAAGTCGGGCCGGAACTCGTAGATGCGCCAGGAGCCGTCCAGAATATGGCGGGCGGCGTCGACAAACCAGAGCTGATCGCCGTTCTGCCAACCGCTCCAGCGCCCGGCCATGCCCAGCGCCACATAGCCCACATACAGCGCCAGGTATAGCCGGCCCCACTGCGGCGCCTCGCGCGCCACGTCGATCTTGGTTGCGCCGGCGATCACGGGCCGAGGCCGGAACTACACATAACACACATGAACGGCATCACCTTTCGGGCGCGGGGCGCCCGCTAATTTGGCAATGCTACTATACCCGATTCCGGCAAAAAGGGCAGGGGTCCGCGGTGTGCTCCGCACCGCCGAGAATTTACTGCGCGCGACGGCCCGATTAAAATCGGGACTCCGCCTGCGCGCGACGGCCCGCGTTAAATCGGGCGCCGATCCCCACCCCGCTCCCGGAGTCCCGATTTTAATCGGGCGGCTGCCGGGGAGAGCCGGAGTCCCGAGTAAACGCAAGCCGCCGGGGGAGCCGGAGTCCCGATTTTAAGCGGGCGGCTGCCGGGGGAGCCGGCAGTGCATCTGCCAACCGGCAGGCGCGCCGCTACTCAGTCCTGGGGCGACAACGCGCCGGGCACGCGGGGTTCGTCGCGGTCGGGCGCGGGCGTGCCGGACCGGGCGCGGCGGGGCAGCAGCAGCAGGCCGAGCACCCCGGCCAGGGCGGTGATGGCGGCGGCCAGATCCAGCATCGGCACGATGCCCACAACCTCGCCCAAGGCCCCGGCCAGCCCCACCGCCACCAGCCCGATCAGCGCGTTGGTGGTGCCCAGCGCCCCGTAGATGCGCCCCCGGTATGGATCGGGCGTGCCGGCTTGCAGCAGGCTGGTGGCGGCCACATTCGCCCCGATCACCACCACGGTCATCAGGCAAATCAGGACCGCCGCACTTTCCAGCCGGGTCTGGTTGTAGATCACCAGCATGAACCC
>JAICKM010000140.1 GCA_025927935.1 Chloroflexia bacterium
CGGTGAGCAGCAGCTCGTCAAGCCCGGCGGCGATCAGTTCGCGTAAGCGCGTTGCCACCGTCGCTTCATCGCCCATCACCACCAGATTATCGACCAGCGCGTCGCTCGCCTCGCCGGCGGCCTGCACGGGGTAGCCCGCCGCGGCCCACATGTTGGTGTAGAAGGGCAGCCGGGCGTAGTTCCGCAGCCCCCTTTTGGCGGCCTCGCGGGCGGCGGCCCGGTCGGCGCTCAGCACCACCGGCACATGGGCCACCAGCGGCGGCGCTGGTCGTGCGGCCTGTTCCGCGCCCTGGTGTAAGGCGGGGCGGGCTACGTCGAGCAAATATTGCGCCGGGGCATTCCACGAGATCGCGCCATCCGAGATTTCCCCGGCCACCCGGTACGCGTTCTCGCCCAGGGCGGCCATCAGCAGCGGCACCGGGCGCGGATTGCTCAGCTTGCCGCGCGCGGTGAGGAATCGTCCGGCATGATCCACGTCACCGTCCCAGAGCGCTGCCCGCAGCACCTGCATGTACTCGGTCAGATAGGCCAGGGGCGATTCCATCGTTACGCCGTAGACGTCTTCCGTGGACGAGCGATGGCTCGTGCCCACCCCCAGCCGCAAGCGCCCCGGCCCGAACGCCGCGACGGTTGCCGCCTGCTGCGCCAGGGCCAGCGGATGGCGCGGGTAGATAGGCACAATCGAGGTTCCCATCCGGATCTCGCGCGTCTGCTGGAACGCCGCCGCGAACGTCGTCAGCACGTCCGTCGAGCCGGGGCCTTGCGTGATCCAGATTTGCCGCACCCCGGCGCGTTCGGCCTCCGCTATTTGCGCCACCAGGTCCGGTGCGCTGGTGCCCGCGATGCCCTGGATCGACACGCCTACCCGCTCGCGCAGGCTGTTGTTCTTCGCGCTGCTGTCTGTTCCCACGTTGCTGCCGTTCCTCTCTGTTTGCGATGCATAGCCGCGACTCCCTGATCCCGCTTCAAGAAATATGCCAGAGCACAAACCGGCTGAAACGCGGGTGCCGGGTCCACGCGAACCCGGCACCCGGCGATACCCTGCGTGGCGCCGCGGGGTGGTTAGACCGTGGCGGGCTTGGTGGCGCGGATGAAGGCGCTGGCGAACAGATCGTCGGCCAGGTGCGCCTCGGCGGTGGCCGGGAGCGCGCAGCAACCGCTCTCGTCGGTCACATCGGCGGCGGTGTAGCTGCGCGTGACCTCGATGCTGATGTCGGTGAAGCCGGCCTGGGCCAGCAGGGCGCGGTAGTCGTCCTCGTGCAAGGCCCCGGCGATGCAGCCGGTCCAGGCTTCCATGCTACGCAGGATCGCGTCCGGGGCGGTGCCCCGGCGCACCACATCCGAGACGGCGAAGCGGCCACCGGGCTTGAGCACGCGGAAGGCTTCGCCCAGCACGATGCTCTTATCCGCGGCCAGGTTGATCACGCAGTTGGACACGATCACATCGACCTTGTTGTCGGGCAGGGGGATGGACTCGATATAGCCCTTCAGGAACTCCACGTTGGGCGCGCCCGCTTTGCGGCGGTTCTCTTCGGCCAGGGCCAGCATCTCGTCGGTCATGTCGAGGCCGTAGGCGAAGCCGGTCGGGCCGACGCGCTTGGCCGAGAGCAATACGTCGATGCCGCCGCCGCTACCCAGGTCGAGCACTGTCTCGCCAGGGTGCAACTGGGCCAGCGCGGTCGGATTGCCGCAACCGAGGGAGGCCAGCAGCGCCTCGCCGGGTACTTCGGTGGCCTCCAGCGCGCTATACAGGTTGCCCGTGATGGCGTTCGCGCCGCCGCAACAATCGCCTTGCGCGCTGCCGCCGCAACAGCCGCTGTCGCCCTGGATCACGCGCAACGCGGACTCGCGATAGCGGGCGCGCACTTGCTCGCGGATGGCCGGGGCTTCCTTCTGATCGGTTTGAGTCATGGCTGTAAATCCTCCTATAGCGGGTGAATAGATTGATATTAATCGATGCAGACGCCACAAGCAAGCGCGGGTGGCTTCTGCGTGAGGCGCCTGGCCTGAGCCAGGCGCTGGGCCAGGGCCGGTCGGGCGCGACCGGTAGCGGCGGCTTTGAGCAGCCGGCGGCGGCCAGCTTCCGCAAGCAGCGTGTCGCGATGGGCGCGACTCAAAACTTCGAGCATATACAGGTCGTGCATTGCGGTTCTCCCGTGGGTACAAGGTCGAGGACGATGGCGTGTGCGTCGGCCGCATCCTCTAATCCATTGATCGGTTTCGATATAAAGCCGAAAGAAAAACGCCGGGTTAGCCCAGCGCATCAAGTTGGCCGCTGATGCGGGCACGCAGGGCGGCCAGGGCATCGCGATGGACGAAATAGTAGGCCCAGAGACCGTGCTTCTCACAGTCGATCAGCCCGGCTTCGCGCAGGAGGCGCAGGTGGTGCGAGACGGTCGGCTGCTTGACCGGCACCGCGGCCTCGATATCACAGACGCAGACCTGGCCTTCGTTGCGCGCGAGTACGCCGATAATCTGCAAGCGGACCGGGTGCGCCAGAATCTGGAGATCGGCGCTCAGGCGCTCGGCGGCGGCCGCGTCCAGGCCGGTGAGCGGCGCGGGATCGCAGCAGCGCGTGCCCCGTTTGCGTTCCAGCAATTCAATGGTTTCTCTCATGTGCCCACTATAGCACATTACATCGATGATCGTCAATACATCGAAAGACCGAGTTCCGGGCCGGTTGCAAACCGGCCCCTACATGCCTGACATCCCTTCATAGTCGCACCGAAAGCGCGAAGAACGCCAGGAATTAAATTAACATTGGTGATCTTCGTATCGTTGGCGCCTTTGCGATGAATAATCGTTGTTTGACCGTAGGCGCGTAGCGGAACACGCCAAAAGGGTCTCCGGTATGCACCGGAGACCCTTGAGTATGCCGCGTGCGGAGAGAGGGATTAGCGGGCGCTGCGGCGCTGGCGATGGCGGAAGGCGGCCTGGTAATGCGCCGCGGCTTCGGCGTGAGCGCCGCGGGCGACCAGCAGATCCGCGTAAGCCCGCTCGATTTCGCTGGCCGTCTCGTCATACTCCACCTCGGCCAGCAGTTCGAGCGCGCGCCCGAAGAGGGCATCGGCGGCGCGAGTGTCGCCGCGCTGCTCTTCGACCAACCCGGCGGCGCGCAAGGCGCGGGCGGTGGTGCGCATGGTGTTCGCCTGGGTCATCGCGTCGGCTTTCGCCGTCTCGCCCATGACTCCCTCGCTGAGTTCGCGGCTGCGGCGCGCCCAATCGGCGGCTTGATCGAGCCGGCGGCGGGCCAGGTCCAGCAGCGCGTAATGCTCATAGACCGTGCTGAGATAGAGCCGGTTGCCGGTGGGCAGCAACAACTCTTGCGCGCGATCCAGCCGCCGCTCGGCGTCGTCGTACTCTTCGCGGGCGATGAGGATGTCGGCCAGGTTCACGCTCATTTTGGCCGCCGCGACCAGGTTGTCCGCCGCCTCAAAGATACTCAGAGCGCGCCCGGCGTAGAGCTTGGCCCGGTCAAGGTCGCCCGCCGCGCGATAGGCCAGGCTGAGGCCCCAGTAGATGCCCGATTGCCGCTCCAGGTTGTTGGTGTCTTCGAGCAGTTCCAGGGATTCTTTATAGACGCCAATCGCCTGCTCCACGTCATTCAGCGCCCAATAGTCGTTGGCGATATTGCTGTAAATGCTGAGGCGCAGATTCAAATCCTTGACGACGCCGGTATGAATGGCGTGCAAGCATTGTTTATGCTGCTCCAGGGCCAACCCCGGCATATCCTGCTCGAAAAAGGCGCCGCCGATGTCGTTGCGCACGCGCTCGACATCCTCCTCGGCGCCGCGTTGCTGGGCGAGAGTCATGGCCTGCTGCAATTCATGGCGGGCGCTGGCCGGCTCGGCCAGGCGCAGGTAGGCGCGCGCCCGCAGGTAGTGCAGCCGGTAACGCGTGTCCTCGTCAAACTCCACCAGATGCGGGCCGGCGGTCTGCTCGGCGGCGTTGATGCGCCGCAGGGCTTCGTCGGCCTGGTTGGTGTTGATCAGCATCTGTGCCGCATCCAACTCATAGCTGAGGTCGGCTTGCAGGGCCGGCAGATTAGGCAGATCCTCGGACGGGGGCGGGGCATGGAGCAACTCGTTCATCGGCAGCTCCAGGCGGCGGGCCATTAGCTCCAGCGCCTTGAGCGAGGGCCGGGCTTTGCCCCGCTCGACGGCGCTGACATAACTTTTCGTAAACTCGGGCTGGGCCAGTTTTTCCTGGCTCATATGGCGTTCCAACCGGGCCTGGCGCAAGCGCTGCCCCAGCGACTCCAGCGTGCTGCGAGGTGTGTCCATCATAGTCCCCCCCAATACTACATAGTATAGCAATACTCAACCTCGGCAAGGCCGATGAAGCCCAGTATAGCATACTCCGAACGAGCGCACAAGCACGAAACATTAGAGAATACGTAAGAGAATACTAATAAAGCAGGGCTGTCACTGTGAAGTCTTTGCACCGCTGCCACAATTTGTCTAACCATGACGGCGCCCGTGCGTCAAATGCGGCGGGCAGGTACACCTCGGATATGATGCCTCGCCATTTAGTGGACAAACCGGCGCAGGAAAAAGTTGCAAGTGCCACTCGCCTTAGCCACAGTCCGGGGCGGCACGGGGACGGCTCCCCCGGTATGATGTCCCACAATACATGACTCAATATCACACTGACAATAAACCCGAATGACGTTTATCGTTTGCGGGAACGTAATGTTGAGGCGGGGTGAACCGTCGCGCCTGGATCGGAATATGGCGAGAATCCGCCTGTGCCGGGGCGCGCTCAGGCCAGGCTTTGCGCCGCTGACTCGACTTTGGCGACGATGTCGGCGGGGATTTGCGATTGCTGGGCCAGGACGGCGAATTGCTGCGGACCGACGCGCAGGCGCAGGGCCACCAGTTGGGCCAGGGTGGGCGGACCGGACGGGTCGCCGGGTGGCTCGTATTGCGCCACCTGGTCGAGCAGCGCGGGATCGACGCTCAGGCGCCGGGCCTGGGCAATAAAGACCTCCGGTCCGGCGGACAGGTACAGGGGGTACATCCACTTCAGCGGGTTATCGCGCGGATCTACGGTGTGGGCCTGCCAGAGCGCCTCGAAGGCGGCGGCATAGTCGCCCCGGTTATAGGCGGCTTCGCCCAGGTGGCGCAAGTTGGCGGCGATTAGCTCCGGGCGCCCGCCGCGGCGGGCCAGGTCCAGCGCAGCGCGGTAGCAGCGCTCGGCTTCCGCGGGCCGGTTGCGCGCCTGGTGGACGGCGCCTAACTGGGTCAGGTTCGCCAGTTGGCCTGCCTCATCGCCGGCCTGCTCAGCGAAGGCCAGGCTGCGCTTGTAGTAGTCGAGCGCGGCGAACAGGTCGTGCTGGCCCTCGCGCAAGCGCCCCAGTTGGTGCAGCGTGGCGCTCTGGCCGCCGCGGTCGTCGATGGTCCCGCGCACCTCCAGGGCCTCGTTCAGCAGCGTCTCGGCGGTATCGAGGTCGCCGGCCTCGCCGTGGATGAGGGCGAGATAGTGCAGGCAGGCGGCGATGTGCGGGTAGTCGTTGAGCTGGCGGGCGCTGTAGAGGGCGCGGGCGAAGATGTCGGTGGCGAGGGCAGCCTGGCCGCGCGCCCGCTCCAGCAGCCCTAGTTCAAACACACTCGCAACCCAGCCGGCGTGGTCGCCCAGGCTGAGGCGCAACTGAATAGCCTGGCGCAGGGCGGGTTCGGCCAGCGCCAGGTCGCCGCGGGTGCGCGCCTGCACCGCCATCTCATGCAACACGACCGCGCCGCCCGCGCGGTCGCCAGCGGCCTGGTAGCCCTGGAGGGCCTTGTCGAGCAGGGCTTGTGCTCCCGCCGCATCCCCGCGCGCCAGCCGGGAGCGCGCCTGGTCGATGACCTCCATGTAGCGATCTCCGTGCGGTGGGGTATGCGAGTAGAGCCGTTTCTCGGTGGCCGCCATGGACACCGTGCCAACCCTCGGGATCATCTCAGACTACCCCCTCTATTAGCTATTGTAGAACCGACCAGGGCGCTTGTCAACTGGGCAGCGGTCGGACTGGGCAATCAATTTAGCGGGGTTACGGCGCGCGTGCCCGCGGCAGGAGCGCGCCGGGCAGGCCACCGCGCCGGACGGCGGTTATCGCCCGACCGAATCAGCAGTAAGTATGCCCGTGTCTTCGTGCCGGGTTCATTGTAGCGGGGGGCTATCGTGGATTTATCGAAAGCGTGCGAGCCTGTGGCCGCGCCGGATGACATTCCCGCAAGCCGGGGCCGGGGGTACCAGTAGCGCGTCCCACCGTAATGGCCGCGGCTCCTACCGCGCAGCAAAGGCCATGCTCCTTGCCACGCTCCTGGTGTAGGGGCGGGTTGCAAACCCGCTTTGCCGGCGCCCGCGATTTGCCTCTTTTGAGCATCACCGTGTTTTGCGGGCAGTCACGGGCCGGTTGGAAACCGGCCCCTACAGAGCAATATTATCCTGGCCGGATGCTATGCTCCCAGCGGGGTGAACCAATGCACGGCGTCCCGCGCGATGTCCGGCGGGACGGTGTGCAGCCCGTCGAACTCGCGGTACAGGACCGCGTAGCCCGCCTCTTGCAGGCGTGGCACGATCCGCCGGCTGCACCGGTCAATGGGCAAGACGGTGTCGTGCGTTCCGTGGGAGATGAAAATCGCGGGCCGGCCGTGTTGCCCGGCGGGGGCCAGGAAGCCCGGCGAGAAGGCCAGGATATGCGTGAAGAGGTCGCCGTTGGTCAGGCCCACTGAGAGCGCATAAGACGCGCCGTCCGAGAAGCCGCCGATGCCCAGATGGGCCGGGTCCACCGCGTAGCGGGCAAATGTCGCAGTCAGGGCGGCGTCGATAAAGGCGATATCCGGCCCATAGCCGCCGCGGATGACATCCCACGTTTCGCGGCGCGAGTCGGGCGCCAGGAGGAGCAGCCCGGCGGCATCGGCCAGGGGCTGGAGAGGAGCCAGGCCGTTGCGGGCGTTGCCGCTCGCGCCGTGGAGCAGCAGCACCAGGGGGACCGGCGCATCCGGGCGGTAGCCGGCGGGCACATAGCAGAGGCCGTCGCGCGCCGAGTCCAGGTTGAGCGGGTGCAGGCCGGGCCGGGCGCCGGTATCCTGGGCGGGACCTTCCGGTAGCCCCGGTCGTGCGTGGAGCCGCCCGCTCTGCGCCGCGCCGCTGCTATTCCGCGATTTATTGCTTGCCAATGCCCCTGGCCCCTTTCGCAGGATGCGCCGCCGCCGGTGGCGTGTACGCACTACCCCTGCCGATAGCTGGAGCAAGATATAGACCTCGCCGGGTGGGGGCGGCGCCGCCCGGCCCCCAAGCCGCCGGCTACGGCAACAAAGGCCGCCCGCGCGGCCTGTCTTAGGAGAGTAGCCCGCGCGGGCGGGCTTCGTGTGTGTAGCCCGCCCCTTGAGGGGCCGGGCGCCGTCCCCCTTGAGGCGGCGGGGGCGTCTGTGGTATAGTTGCCTGCCAATTGTCGTATTTGAGGGCATGGCCCTTGCTGGCATAGTGGGGTTCCGATACCACCGAATCCCGCGGGTGGCGCATTGATCATGACTTGGCCCGCGCCGCCGGGGTCACGCAACTTCCTGGAGCACGAGGCAACTTATGCAAGACGCGGAATGGGTAGGCAGCAGCCCCCGCCGGCGCGAGTGGGTGCGCTACGGCATTGCGGTGCTCAGTGTGGGCATCGCACTAGCGCTTGCGCTTGCCCTGGGTGAGATCAATGTACAGACCCCGTTTACCGTCTTTCTGACCGCCGTGGCGGTCGCCGCCTGGTTTGGCGGGCCGGGGCCGGGGCTGCTGGCGACCGGCCTGGCGGGCGTGATTCTGTTCTATATGTTCCTGCCGCCCGCCTTTACGCTGGACATTACCGATCCGATTGTCCTCGTGCGCCTGGTGGTCTTCGCGTTGGGGGCGCTGCTGGTCAATCTACTCGGCGAGGCGCGCGCCCGGTCGGAAACGGCGGCCCGCACCCAGGCCGCCCGCTTCGCGGTGACGTTGGGCAGCATCGGCGATGCGGTGCTTGCCACGGATGCGATCGGGCGCGTCACCTTCCTGAATGCCGCCGCCGAAACGCTGACCGGCTGGCGGCAGGCCGACGCCCTGGGCCACCCGGCGCACGAGGTGTTCCGCCTGCTCGATGCCGCGACGCGCGAACCCGTGGAAACCCCCGTGCAGCAGGTCTTGCGCACCGGCCAGACCCAGCGCGTGGTGGGGATGCCGCTCTGCGTGACCCGCGACGGCGCCACGCGGCCCATTGACGACAGCGCCGCGCCGATCCGCGACAGCACAGGGCAGGTGCAGGGCGTCGTGCTGGTGTTCCGCGATGTCACCACACAAGCGGCGGCGGAGGCGGAGCGGGCCGGTGCCCTGCGCCGCGAGCAGGTGGCGCGCACCGACGCCGAGGTGGCCCAGGGCCGCTTCGCCTTTATGGCCGAAGCCAGCAATGTGCTGGCCTCCTCCCTGGATTATGAGACGACGCTGGCCGCCGTGGCGGATCTGGCCGTGCCGCGGGTGGCTGACTGGTGCGCGGTCGACCTACTCGACGCGCAGGGCATTGTGCAGCGGCTGGCCGTGGCCCATGTGGACCCGGCCAAGGTGGCCTGGGCGCACGAGTTACAGGAACGCTACCCGCCCGATCCCAAAGCGGCGACCGGCGTCTATCACGTGATCCGCACCGGCACGCCGGAGATCATGCCCGAACTGACCCCCGAGATGATCCGGGCGGCCACCTCCGACCCCGAACTGCTGGCGATCATCGACACCATCGGGTTTACCTCGGTGATCACCATGCCGCTGAAGGTGCGCGACCGCACGCTGGGCGCGCTGACCCTGGTCTCCGCCGAGTCGGGCCGGCGTTATGGCCCCGCGGATGTGGCGCTGGCCGAGGACCTGGCCCGCCGGGCGGCCACGGCCATCGACAACGCCCGCCTCTACCGGGAGATCGCCGAGCAGCGCGAGCGTTACGCCGTGACCCTGGCGAGTATCGGCGACGCCGTGATCGCCACCGACGCCCAGGGCCGGGTCACATTCCTGAACCATGTGGCCGAAGACCTGACCGGCTGGGATCACGCCGCGGCGCTGGGCCAGGACCTGGCGACCGTGTTCCACATCGTCAACGAAGAAACGCGGGCCATCGTGGAGAACCCCGCCGCGCGGGTCATCCGCGAGGGCGTGACCGTGGGCCTGGCGAACCACACCATCCTCATTGACCGCCACGGCGCCGACCACCCCATCGACGACAGTGGCGCGCCCATCCGCGACGCGACCGGCGCGCTGCTGGGCGTGGTGCTCGTCTTCCGCGACATCAGCGGGCGCAAGGCCGACGAGGCGGCGCTGCGCGAGAGCGAGGCCCGCTTCCGCACGCTGGTGGACAGCGTGCCGGTGCTCGTCTGGATGGCCGGACCGGACGGACTCTGCACCTTTTTCAACCAGCCCTGGTTCGACTTCACCGGGCGCACAGAGGCGCAGGAGCGGGGCGACGGCTGGGCGGAGGGCATCCACACCGACGACCGGGCGCGCTGCCTCGGCACGTACCGGAGCGCCTTGGCCGCCCGCGAACCCTTCCGCATGGAGTACCGCTTGCGCCGCGCCGACGGCGTCTACCGCTGGATGCTCGACACCGGCGTGCCCCGTTGGGCGCCGGGCGGCGCCTTTGCCGGCTTTATCGGCTCCTGCATCGACATCACCGAGCGGCAAGAGAGCGAGGAGCGGCTGCGCTTCCTCATCGAGGCCGGGGCGCTGCTCAACGCCTCGCTCGACTACGAGGCCACCCTCGCCAGCGTGGCCCACCTCACCGTGCCGGCCATCGCCGACAATTGCGCCATCGATCTGGTCGACCGGGATACCGGCTTGCGCCGGGTGGCAATCGACGCCGCCGACCCGCGGCGGGCCGCATTGCTGCGCGACCTCTACCGCCGCTATCCCCCCGATCCGCGGTCGCTCGGCATCACCCAGGTGCTGGAGTCGGGCCGGCCCCGGCTGGTGCCGCACGTGGACGACGCGCGGCGGGTGGCCGGCGCCCGCGACGCGGACCACCGGGAGCTGTTGCGCGCCGCCGGGACGGCATCCTACATGGTCGTGCCGTTCCTGGCCCGCGGGCGAGTGATCGGCACGCTGGCCCTGAACATGGCCGAGTCGGGCCGCCACTATGGGCCGGCCGATCTGGCGCTGGCCGAGTCCCTGGCCGCCCGCGCCGCGCTGGCCGTGGACAACGCCCGCCTCTATCAGGACGCGCAAACCGCCATCGGCACGCGCGACCAGTTCCTGTCCATCGCCTCGCATGAACTCAAGACCCCGCTGACCTCGCTGATGGTGGCCGCGCAGTTGATCCAGCGGCGCACCGAGCGCGAAGGCACGCTCAGCCCGCGCGACCAGCGCGCGCTCACGGTCGTGGTCAACCAGGCGTCGCGGCTGAACCGCATGGTGCTCTCCTTGCTCGACCTCTCGCGCATCGAAAGCGGGCAACTGAGCATCGAGGAAGGCGAGGTGGACCTGAGTGCGCTTGTCCGCAGCTTGCAGGAAGACGTGGCGCCGACGCTGGAGCAGCATACCCTGGAGGTGGAGGCGCCCGCCGCCCCGGTGCTGGTGCGTGGCGATGCCCTGCGCCTGGAGCAGGTGCTGCAAAACCTGGTGCAGAACGCCGTCCGTTACAGCCCGCAGGGCGGGCCGATTACGGTGCGCCTGGCCGCGCAGGACGGCGAGGCCCGCATCTCGGTCACTGACCGCGGTATCGGCATCCCGGCGGAGGCACTGCCCAACCTGGGCAGGCGCTTCTACCGCGCCGCCAACGTCGAGCAGCACCAGATCAGCGGCCTGGGCATCGGCCTCTACGTGGTCCGCGAGATCGTCGCGCTGCACGGCGGCCAGCTTGATGTGACCAGTACGGAGGGGGCGGGCAGCACCTTTACCATCCGGCTGCCCCTGCTCGCCCCGCCGGAGGCGCGGCCCGCGGGCGCGGCGGTTCCGGTCACGGACGCCGGCGCGGTGTGACCGCGCCGCCGCCTGGGAAAGCCCGGCAGGCCCGCGGAATTCCGCGGGCCTGCCATGAATATGAGGGAAGTTGGGACCGGGCGTTACCGCGCGGCGTGGATGCGGCGCCAGTTGATGAAGTTGCGCGCGATCTGTAGCTGCCGGGCTTCGCGGGTGCGGGCCTGAGTCGTCTCCCGAGCGAGGCGCTGCAACTGGTAGGCGTTGGTGAACATGGTGGTTTCCTCTCTGCGGGTGCGCCGGCTCCGGCGCCGCCTGATGGTCGTGACTGTTTGCTTGATGGGTCCATCTTACCACCGGCCCGCGTGGCGCACATCGGGAGGGCGCTGTAGCTGTGGCCCATGCAATGGCCCCGCCCGGCCCCCGGCAGGCGGACAGGCGGCGCTACATCTCCAGACCGAGGCCGCTCCATCGAGCGGCTCCAGCAATAATGATCCCCGTTTCCAGCCGTAATTGTCATGCTGAACGCAGTGAAGCATCGCATCTTGGCCCCACGAGACTCTTCGCGGCGCTCAGCGTGACAAGCATGACTGGAAGCAGGGATCAGGATGTGACTCAGGCGCAAATGCGCGGACCCGCGCCCCACCTGGCCGGTGAAGCGCGGGTCCGTGTGGCGCCGGGCGAGGGTGCCGGTTATTGCGTCGCGCCCCCCGCGGCGGGGGCCGGGCCGCCCAACTTGGTTAGTATCCGGTCCACGAAATCGCCCACGTTGCC
>JAICKM010000646.1 GCA_025927935.1 Chloroflexia bacterium
CACGGCAGCCGGGTAGCCGATAGGCGCGTCCACCACCTGGGCGCGGGGCACGTCGGCGCGGGCCTCCTGGGCGAAGTCGAAGTCGCGGCAGAACTGGGTGCCGAAACCGAGGCCGGCCAGCGCGCGGCCAATGGCCTTGGTCTCGGCAGCTTCAATGTAATCGGCGAAGTCGTGAATCGTCTCCGACCCCCAGCCGGTGGCCGCCGCGCCGGTGGGCAAGGTGACTTCGGCGCGGAAGAGCGCGAAGCCATCCTCGAAGCGCACCATCTCGGTGGTGATGCGCGCGGTGGGGTACTCGGTGCGCAGCCAGAGGAGGCGCCACTTCACTTCGAGGTAATCGCGCCCGTCGATCTTGGTCAGGTAGCGCGAAGGGTCAAAGCCCTCGACCGCAACCGGAGTCTCGGCGCCGCCGGCGGGCGCCACGCCTGGATTCTCAAGCAACACCAGGGATTCCTGGGCGCTGCCGTTGGTTTTCTCTCTCTTCTCCATCTCACACGTCCTCCAGCTAAATACTCAAAACTCGGCTAAGCACTCAATCGCGGCGGCCGTAGAACACTTGTTCTAAAACAATTATACCGCACTTAGTATATCTATGTCAAGCCGGTAGGCAAAAGCGGAAGGCGCGGCGGGGCAATTACGCCATCGATTGGGCCGGGGAACGAAAGCCTGCTATACTGGGGCGTGCCCCCTTGCGGGCTGTGAATCGCCTGGTCGTGAGGTAGCGCTGGTTGTGATCGAGTCCGCTGTGCCCGCCCCCGTTAAGCATCTGCGCGGGATCGCGTTTGCCAATGTGGCCGTCGTGTTTTTTGGGCTGGCCGGGGTGCTGGGCAAGCTGAGCGGGCTGCCGGCGCCGGTAATTGTGTTCGGGCGGGTGCTGTTTGCCGGGGTGGTGTTGCTGGCGCTGGCCGTGCTGCAACGCCGCCCGGTCCGCCCGCGCGGGCGGCGCGACGGGGTGCTGCTGGTGGCGCAGGGGATCCTGCTGGCCGTGCATTGGACGGCCTTCTTCGAGTCCATCGCCGTCGCGAATGTCGCCGTGGGGCTGCTCTCGTTTTCGAGCTTTCCGCTGTTCACCGCCGCGCTGGAGCCGCTGTTGTTCCGGCAGCGGCCCAGCCGCATCCAGATCCTCGCCGCGCTGCTGATCCTGCCCGGCATTTATCTGCTGGTGCCGGCGTTCACCTTGCAGGACCGGACGACGCTGGGCGTGGCCTGGGGACTGCTGGCCGGGGCGACGTTCGCGCTGCTGTCGGTGACGAATCGCTGGCTGGGGCGGAGCTATCACAGTCTGACAATCACTCTCTACCAGGACGGCGTGGCGCTGGTCGCCCTGCTGCCGGTCGTGTTCCTGGTGCCGGGCGCCCTTGCCTGGACGGCGGGGCAACTGTTGATTTTGCTGGTCCTGGGCGTGGGCTGCACGGCGCTGGCGCACACGCTGTTTATCGAGAGTATGCGCGACATCACGGCCCAATCGGCCAGCCTGCTGGCCAGTCTGGAGCCGGTGTGGGGCATTGTCTTCGGCGTGCTGCTGCTAAGGGAGATCCCGACCGGGCCGACGCTGCTGGGCGGGGCGATCATCCTGGGGGCGACACTGTTGCCGGGGGTGGTAGCCTGGAGCGCGGCGCGGCGGGCGCCGGCCAGAGTCTAGAGCGCGCGGGCCGGATCTGGTAAACTGCGGACAAGAGGTGCGCGGGCATAGGCTAGGCGGAGCCGACCCTCGCTCGCCGTGGGGGCATTGTTATGTTGCCGATGAGAAGCATGCTGCGGGTGGTCGGGCGCGCCGTGCGCCGCTATGCGCGCGATAATATGGCGATGCCCGCGGCGGCGCTGGCCTTTGCCGCCGTCTTCAGCATCTTCCCGCTCGTGCTGTTCCTGATTTCGCTGGCCGGCCTCTTCGTCAGCCAGGACTTGGCCGAGCAGTGGGTGCTGGCGAACGTTCAGTTGGTCGGCACTGGAGCCGGGTTGCTCACCGACACGATCACCGACCTGCTTAAGTCCAAGAGCGCGTCGGGCACGGCGGCCACCATCGGCCTCGTCGGCCTGATCTTCTCGGCGTCGGGCGTGTTCAGCACGTTGCAAAGAGCGGTCAACCGGGCCTGGGAATGCACGACCGAGACGGGCCTGGTCCTGGAACGGGTGATCGCCGCCGTGATGGTCTTTGGGGTCCTCCTGGTGCTGCTGGCCTCGACCATCATCTCGACCATCCTGAGCGCGATCCAGCAGGGCACCAGCCGGATCATCGGCGACCTGCCCTGGCTTTGGCAGGTGGTGAATATCGTGAGCACTATCGGGCTGGCGACCATCGTGCTGGCTGTGCTCTTTCGCACCCTACCCCGCTGCAAGGTGCACTGGGCCGATGTCTGGTTCGGAGCGCTGCTGACGGCGCTGCTCTGGAGCCTGGTGCAGCAGGTGTTCGCCATTTATCTCGGCAGCTTCGCCAACTATCAGGCGGTTTACGGAGCGCTGGGCGGCATGATCGCGCTGCAAGCCTGGATTTTTCTCTCGTCACAGATTTTGCTGTTCGGGGCGGAAGTCTGCGCGGAGTATGCGCTGGAACGGCAGATGCGGGCCGGGGCCACGCTGCTCCAGGAGCGCATCACCGAACTACTTTAGTAGTCCATCAGAGTGATCCTGGAGGCGCCGGACCGGTTGCAAATCGACCCCTACAGCGCAGCCGCGACCGGGCCGGTTTGCAACCGGCCCCTACAGGCAACGCTGGCCGGCGGCTAGCGGGTGGGCAGGTCCGCGGAACCGCGCGGCTTGCGGGCCGGGCGCCCGCCGGGCGGCGCGGGCAGGGCGCTGAAGCCCTCGCCCATGACCTGGCGCACGTCGCCGATGATGACGAACGCCTGCGGGTCGATCTCGCGCACCAGGTCGACCACGAAGTTGATCTCCTGCTGGCGCACCACGGCCATGATCACCCGGTAGGGGGTGCCGGTATAGCCACCCTCCCCGTTCAGATACGTCACGCCCCGGTTGAGGGTATCCATAATCGGGCGGGCCAGGGCTTCGGGCTGCGCGGAGACGATGTAGATCATGCGCGTGTTGCGCAAGCCTTCTTGCAGAATCTCGACCATGCGGCTCTCGGCAAACGAGCCGATCAGCGCGTAGAGGGCTTTATCCGGCCCGAAGACAACGGCCACCAGCGCATACACGCCCACGTCGAAGCCGATTAGCGACTGGCTCACCGGGATGCCCCGGTAACGCTGCAAGAGCAGGGCGACGATGTCGGAGCCACCGGTGGTGGCATAGGTGCGGAAGATGAGGCCGGTGCCCACCCCGGCCAGCAGCCCGCCGTAGAGCGTATAGAGGATCGGCTCGTGAGTGATGGGCCGGACGACCGTCTGCAAGAGGTCGATCATGGTCGAGAGGACGACCACGGCATAGAGCGTGCGCAGCAGGAAGCGCCAGCCACCCAGCCAGCGCGCCCCCGCGAGCAGCAAGGGCACATTGAGCACAAAAAAGGTCGTGCCCACCGGCCAGCCGGTGTAGGAGTTAATAATCAGGGCGAGGCCGGTCACGCCGCCGGAGAAGACCTTGTTGGGGATCAGGAACAGGTCGTTCGCCAGGGCGATCAGCGTGGCGCCGAGGGTGATCAGCAGGTAGGCTTGCAGACTCTGGCGATTGAACAGCGCCCGCGCGGCCACCGCCGCCGACCGCCCGCGCGGGCCGGGATTGACTAGCATATATTGCTCCTTGATCATGGGTCCAATTTGGTTGCCCGTTACCGATGCTCAACGTGGGAATATTGTTTAGCTAAGCCGCGCCCATTATAGCCGGTCTGGTCCTGATCAGGGCTGGGACGCATTAGCGAGGCAGCGTGCGAGAGGGGATAGGTCTCTATGGTGGACCGCTGGGACAGGTGGGGGCTGGGAGCGGCCGATGCGCGACGGCTGGTGCTGGCGCGCGGGCTGCGCTCGCTGGGCTACGGGCTGTCCAGCGTGCTGCTCGGCATCATGTTGCGCGACGCCGGGCTGTCCACGGCGGAGGTAGGCGCAGTGCTGACGGCGGCGCTGCTCGGCGGCATCTGGTCCACGGCGGCGGCGGCCTTCCTGGCCGACCGGCTGGGGCGGCGGCGCCTGTTGCTCGGTTTCTCCGGGCTGATGGCCGCCGCCGGGCTGGCCTTCGCCGGGCTAACAAACCC
>JAICKM010000723.1 GCA_025927935.1 Chloroflexia bacterium
CCGCCGTCCTATCGCGAGGCGTTCGATTACGTGCTGGAGCATACCTGCTACGCCGCCATCGACCCGCGCCTAAACGAGGAATACGCCGCGCTGGTGCCCCGCCTGCTGCGCCCCGGCGGACTCTACCTGGCGATCTTCTTCGCCCACGGCCGGCCCGGTGGCCCGCCGTATGCGACCACCATCGAGGCCGTGCGCCGCCAGTTCGCGCCGCGCCTGGAGATCCTGCGGCTGGAGACCGCCCAGCACTCGGTCCCGGCGCGTATGGGGCGCGAGTTGTTCGCCGTAATGCGCAAGGCGCCCGGCCCGGTGGACGGGCCGCCGGAAGTGCAGTAAGCGCCCGGCTTGCCGCCGCCGGAGCATCATGCTCGCTAGACGCCCAGAGGAGGTTTAAGTTCGATGACCACGACCCACCCGCCCGGCCATCCCGCGCACGGCGTGCCGGAGCCGTATCCCTTCTTGTTGAAGCCGGAGTTTCATGGCCGCGTCTGGGGCGGGCGCCGGCTGGCCGAGGTGATGCACGCCCAACTGCCCGAGGGGCCGGTGGGCGAAAGCTGGAGCATGGGCAACGACAATCATGTGGTGAACGGGCCGCTGACCGGGCAGACGCTCGGCGCGCTCATCGCCGCCAACCCGCACGGCCTGCTCGGCGCGACCGTGCTGGCGAGCGGGCGGCAGGATCTGCCGTTGCTGTTCAAGATCCTCGACGCCAACGATCTGCTCTCGATCCAGGTCCACCCCGACGATACGTATGCGCGCAACGTGGAGAAAGTAGACTTCGGCAAGACCGAAGCTTGGTACGTCATCGACGCGCAGCCCGGCGCCTATGTGATCCACGGCTTCAGCCGCCCCGTCACGCCGGACGAGGTGCGCGCGGGCCTGGACGACGGCAGCATCGTCAACCTGCTGCGCAAGGTTCCACTCCAGGCTGGGGATACCTTCCTGGTCCCGGCGGGCACGGTCCACGCTATCGGCGGCGGGCTGTTGCTGGGCGAGATCCAGGAGAACTCGGACACCACCTACCGCCTGTACGACTGGGGCCGTCCGCGCGAATTGCACATCGACAAGTCATTGGCCGTGATGCAGGCGGGGCCGCCGGGCTTCGGTCCCAGCCAGGGCCTCAAGGTCGAAGTCAAGGGGGGCGAGATCACCTATCTCTGCGCCTGCCGTTACTTCGCCTACCAACTGCTGGCCGTCCACGGCGGGATGGAACTCGACACCATGGGCCACAGCTTCCATGTGCTCTTTTGCCAGGCGGGCGAGGGCGTCGTGCGCTATTCCGGCGGGGCCGTGCCTTTCAGCGCGGGGCAGACGCTATTCATCCCCTCCGCCGTGCGCGACTATGAGATCGAGAGCGCGGATGCCCGCGTGCTCTGCTCCTTCGTGCCCGACCTGCGCGCCGACATCATCGCCCCATTGCAGGAGGCGGGCTACGATGCCACACAGATCGGGGTGCTCGGCGGGCCGTCGAACAACGAACTGGCCCGGATGATCGATCCCGCCTGTAATGCATGAGACGGCGCCGGGCGCGGGGTGGCGCGGCCTGGCGGCGACAGTACGCTTGCTGCGGGCCGCCGCTGCCCTGGGCCGCGCCACGCCCCCGCCCACCGATCTCCTGCCCCTGGCCGCCCGCCTGGGCGCGCAGGGCTTGCTCAACGCGCAATTCCTGGCCGCGCACGCCGATTGGCTGGTCCCGGCCTGGATGCGTGAGCAGGATGACCCCGCCGCGCCCGGTTTTCTCCCTCGCGCCCAGAGTTTACTTGACATAAACGTTACCGCTCGCAACTGGACGGCCATCGGCTTGCCGGGGCAACCCGCCGAGGCCCTCGTGGACCTGCGCGGCCTAGTCACCCCCCGCTACGGCGGCCCGTCGCTGGACTGCTGGATGCAGGCGGCGGGAGAACCGCTGCTGGCCGCCGCCATGCAGCCCGCTTCGGCCATCCGCCAGCGTATGCAGGGCCGGTTGCCTGTCGTCGCCACCGGGTTCGAGGTACGCACCCTGCGCCTGGCGACGGAAGCCTGGGTCTGTGCTCTGGGTGCGGGGCGGGATGCTCAGGCGTGGGTGGCCGTCGAGGCGGTCGTCTTCAACCTATCCGACGACCCGGCGCGCGGACGCTTCTACTTCGCCCTGCGGCCCTTCAACCCGGAGGGCGTGGCGCCCATCACCCGGCTGACCTATATCGACCAGGCTTTTGTCGCCA
Organism: Chloroflexia bacterium; assembly: GCA_025927935.1. Next base: position 2,199 of record JAICKM010000723.1, read on the forward strand.
ACGAGCAGTTAGCCGCCGTCTTTCTGCCCGCACCCCACGCCTGGGACTGCGACCCCGGCACCGGCGCAGACCTGGCCCGCCGCTTGCCCGCGCTGGCTGGGCGTCGCGTAGCCGCGAACCCCGCCGGGCTGTGCCACGGCGTCGCCGCTTATGATTACCACATCGCGCCGTGGGAGGAGGCCGAGTTCCTGGCCTTTCTGCCGCTTGGGCGAGTGGTCAGTGGTCAGTGGTCAGCCCTCAGCCCTCAGCCCTCAGGGGTTAGTGGGCGAAGTAAGGGGGCAGATGAAGAGTCACGCGGGGCGATAATGGCGCCGGTTAGCTATGGGCTGCTGAAGGGGCGAACGACGCGGGCGTGGCAGGCGAAGCTGGATGCGGGGCTGAATCTGCGCTTGCCAGATACGCGGTTGGAGGAGTCGTGGACGGTCAACATGGGGCACCTGCTGGTGCTGCATGACGGCGACTCGATCACGCCGGGGCCGGGCCTCTATCACCAGTTCTGGATGCGCGACGCGGCGTATATGCTGGACGCGCTGGCGACCTGCGGCTATGGGCGGCAAGCCTGGCAAGTGCTGCTGAGCTATCCCGCCCGCCAGGCGGCGGATGGACGCTTCGCCGGGCCGCGCGGGGAGGGCGATGCGACCGGCGCGGCGCTCTGGACCATCGACCGGGTGGCCCGCCTGGCCCCCGACCGGGCGTTGCTGGCGCGGCTCTGGCCGAGTATGCAGCGCGGCGCCGGGTGGATTGCGCGGGCGCGCCAGGGGCCACGCCCGCCCGATGCCGTCGGGCTGCTGCCTCCCAGCCGTGGGGCCAACCACTTCGGTCCCGCCGATTACTACTTCTGGGACAACTTCTGGGCGCTGGCCGGGCTGGAGGCGACGACGGCGGTGGCGGCGCGGCTGGGTCTCGCCGCCGAGGCGCGCGCCTGGCAGGCAGAGGCGGCGGATCTGCGCGCGACGCTCGACCGCAGCCTGGCCCGCGCGCTCTTGCGGGATGGCCCCATCCCCGCCGCGCCCGGGCGCGGGGCCGATAGCGCGATGATCGGCGGGCTGGCGGCCTGGGCGCCGCTGGCGCTCTACCCGCCGGATGATCCCCGCCTCGCCGCGACGCTGGTCGCCTTGCAGGCCACGTCCTCCTACCAGGGCGTCTTCTTCGAGCGGACCGTCCACCACGGGTGGGGCACCTATCTCAACATGCGCATCGCCCGCTGCCTGCTGCGCCGCCGTTCCCCCGACGCCTGCGCCCTCGTGACCTGGCTGCTGAACCACGCCACGGGGACGTTCACCTGGCCGGAGGCCATTGACCCGCGCACCGGGGGCGGCAGTATGGGCGACGGCCACCACGGCTGGGCCGCCGCCGAGTGGCTCCTGCTGCTGCGCGAACTGCTGCTGTTCGAGCAGGGCGACCGGCTCGTGCTGCTGGCCGGGCTGCCCGCCGCCTGGCTGGCGCAAGCAGGC
>JAICKM010000175.1 GCA_025927935.1 Chloroflexia bacterium
GGCGCATGGCGCGTTCAGGCTTTCCGCAGCGGAGCATCAGGCGCGGGCGCCCGGCGCACGCCGCGCCGCAGATCGCGCCACGCGCCGCGCAGGATGAGGCCGGCCATCAGCGCGGCGATCGTCCAGCCCAGCACGCCCGCGACCAGGGGCGGCAGAACATTGCCCACGGCCCCCTGCACGTAACCCTGGTAGGCGCGCAGCACGAGCACCGTTACAACCAGGGTGTAGACGAGCGCCAGCGTCCCGTAGACCGTGTAAATCCGCCGCTGGCGCCGGTTCTGCGTGGTCGGCCCCGTCCGCCAGAGCATCCCACCCACGAAGGCCAGGGCCTTCACCCGCAGATTCGGCACATCGAGCCAGTCCATCAGCACATAGTAGCCATCCATCTCGATCAGCGGATTCATGTTGCTGAGGCCGAGCACGAACCCGGTCGCCGCGAACTGGAAGAGCAGCGTGCGCGCGATCGGATCGGCGACCAGCGGGATGGCTAGCGTAGCGAGGGCGCTCAGCAGGAAGTTGGTGTACGGGCCGGCGAAGGCGACTGCCGCGCGGCGGTCGCGGGACGACAGCCACATATCGCTTGTATCGACGAAGGCGACCGGCAAGAAGAGATACCAGCCGACCCCGGCGCGATGCACCTCGCGTCCGTAATGTTTGGTCGTCGCCGCGTGGGCAAGTTCATGGAGCACGACCTGGACAAATAGCCCGACCGTCAGCACGAAGGCCAGGCCACCGGCCGTGGTATTCGCCGCCCCCAGCACCCCGCCCATCGTGACGTCGCGGACGAAGAACGCCGCTCCGGCAAGCGTGATGAACAGGAGCAGCGCCTGGATCGGGCGGAAGTAGAGCGGGCGCAGCGCGTAGCGATACAGGTTGGTGACCAGATGGTCGACGTCAGGCAGCGAGTAGTAGCGCGTTGCGGCCGGCAAGCGTAGCCGCAAAGCCCGGCCCCGCCGCGGTTGCGTACCCTCCTGCGCACCGGCCAACTGCTGGGCGTCCACTCGCTGGATCTGGACGAACCCCGCCGCGTTAAGCTGGAGGATGGCCGCGAGCACGGCGTCGAGGCCGAACACCTTGAACCGCGTGAAGTACGCGCGGGTAAGGTCACGCACAGTGGTCTGGCCGTCCATCAGGTCCCACAGGAAAGCGCCCTGCTCGGAGAGCTTGGTGTAGCGGTTGTGCTCGGTATCCTTCAGCACGTACACCACTTCGCCGTCGCTGCTGGCTTGGCTCTCCATCACCCAGTGGGCGATCCGCCGGGGTCGCTGCCGCTGGAGGGTAAGCTGCAGGAAGTAGTTGCTGCGGTCCTGATACATGCGCAGCGTCGCCACGAAGTCCTCGCGCGTCAGGCGCAGTACTTCCACCGGCTCCAAGGCGCGCACCGTCGCCGAGCGCGGCTCGCTGGTGAGCAGGGCTTGTTCCCCGAAGGCGTCACCCGCGCCCAGTGTCGAGATCCGGTATTCGCTGCCGTCGGCGCGGGCCGCCACGACTTCCACCTGCCCGCGGCGGATGATATAGAAAGCGTCGCCCGGCTCGCCTTCCCGAATGATCGGCGCCCCCGGCTCGAAGGCCACCGCTTGCAGGCGGGGTGCCAGCCAGCTCAGGGCCGCGGGGGGTAGGCGGGCGAAAGGGGAGGCCCGGCCCAGGTCGGCAGCCACGCCGCGCAGGGCCATCTCGCATTCCAGCGCCAGGGCCAAGCCGCGGTACTGGTTCACCGCCTGCGTGAAGGTCGGGCCGTCCAGGGTATAAAGCACGAGATCGCTCACCGCCCGCACCGTGGCCCGGCGCAGCCCACCCATCAGCAGCGCCATCTCGCCGAAGCCGTCGCCCGGCCCCAAGTGGGCCAGCAGGGTATGCCGCGCGGGATCCGGGGTCCAGGGCGCCGTGCCGGCGGACTGTGGGGGCAGCCCACCTTTGGCGACCCAGACCTCGGCTTCGCCCGCGGCGATCAGATAGTAGTGATCGGCCTCGGTCTGCTCTTGGATGACGACGACGCCGGCGGGCACGGTCTGCTGCGCCAGGTGGGCGAGCAACTCCTCGTGCGCCTCGGGCGGCAGGGCACCCAGGACGGGGGAGCGGGCCAGCACCTCGCGCACGGCAGCATGATCCAGCATCGGTGGCGTCATGGTAGCTCTTTGTACGGATTCCGCTTAATTGCGTGACCCAGGCCGATATCAGGGGTTCTGGCCTTTAGCGCCGAGTCCTGTATGGGACATGCGGCTGCGCAGCTCCTCAACAATTTCGGCATCCGACGCGCCCGGCCGGCCGAGGAAGGCGCGCACATCGTCGGCGGTGATGTTAAAGCCGGCGCCGTTGGCAGCGCCGAGCGGGTCATGGGCCAGGGCGGTCCGAAAATCGGGGTCCGCCGCCGCGCGATCGATGATCTGCTGGACGGTTTCATTGGTCATTGAAGTACCCCTTTCTTAACCATAAACCTTATCGGTTGTTGCCAACAGCGCCGGCGATGACCGGCGCGCCCTCTGCCCGGCCAGAGTCCGGCGAATCCGTCGCCTGTACCGGGCCAGGGTCCGGCGAATCCCCCGCCTGCGCGGGCCGGATCCAGACCCATCCTTCCCAATGTGCCGGATCCACACGGACCGTCTGGTCGAGCAGTTGTTGCAGGGCGGCCACGACTCCCTGACCTGCGCCACCGGGTGGATCGGGCGCTGCCGGCGGGTTGCAGCTTACGACGTAGCGGTCGTCTAGGCCGGGGTGGATATGCAGGGTCACGACCGGACACTGAGCCGCACGGGCCAGCCAGGGTACGCCGCCCGGCAGCCCCAGCGCCGCCGGACCGAGGGTCAGGACGGCAGCGTGCCGATCCGTGGGATCGACAAAGTAGGGCTCGGCACAGAAATAGACCGTTTCGCCGGCACGGAGCCGGCTCAGGAGCGTGCGCACCACCGCCGGCGCTAAAGCCACGGACCGCGATCGCTCGATCACCGTCACCGCCCCCGGTGCCAGCAAGCCCGCCGCCTCCAGTCGCTGGATTTGCCGTGTGGTGCGGGCGCCCAATGCCGGTCGGTCGGCGACCATCATTATCGTCAGCCGGCGAAACAGGCCCCGCCCGGTAGCCTGCACCAGCCACAGCCAGAGCAAACTCGAATAGAGACTGTAGTGGAGCGAAGTCAGCAAAAGCCCGCGCGCTTGTTCCGTGCGCTCCAGCCATAACCGCCCCGCGACCTCAACGGAGTCGACTAGCGTGGTGATGGCCGCAGGGGGCAACTCCAGGGCCATTTCTGAGTGGATCCATTCCTGGCGGTAACAGAATAAGGCACGGCGGGCCTGGTACGCGGCCGCCTCAGGACTGAGGCCCAGGTAGTCCCCCATCCGTTGAGCAATCGGGCCGAGCCTGTCTTGCTCGATGGTGCTAACGGGTTGCGCCAGGGCCACGAAGCACGCACCCCGGTAGGCCGCCCAGAACGCGTCTCCGGACGCAAAGGCGCCGTCCTGAAGCTCGGTTGCCCTGGCAGTCCCACCCGATTGGTCCATCGCCACGTCTCCTGGGGTACAGCGTTGAGACTATGATATGCGATGCCGGTACGGTTTACGGTGCAGGTGTTTGCGGCCGCGCGGTAAAGTTGGGAACGGTACGTGGTCGTAGATCAGACCTGGGTGCCGCCGGTCAAGCAAAACCGGCGGCTAGGATTCCATCCTAGCATATGGGTTACGGCCTGTCAAGGGTATTAGCATGGAACATGGGACCGGCGCGGCAGGTTGCCGCGTCACATAGGCGAAGCCCTCTGCCCGTTATTTGCCCTTCGCGATGCACAATCCAGATATAGACGGCGCGTTGTAGCTCGCGTAGAAACCAGCGCGCCAGCGCATTAAGCGTCCACCTCACCCACCCGTAGCCGCCGGGCGAGTCGCTCCGCCGCGCGCCAGCACACCGCCCACATGGTCAGCGTCGGGTTGACGCCAGGACAGGTTGGGAACACCGCCGTGCTGAACACATACAGCCCCGGCGTATCATGCACGCGCAGGTCGGGATCGACCACCGAAGTCGCCGGGTCTTCGCCCATGCGGCACCCGCCCAGATCGTGACTGCTCACAACGCCGTTGAAGCGCGGCCCGCACCAGGTCGAAGTCGCCCCCATAGCGCGCAGGATGGCCTCGGCCTGGCCCTCCATGAAGCCGGCCAGGCGGTGCTCGTTTTGCTGCATGTCGTAGGTAATCCGCAAGAGGGGCAGGCCCAGACCGCTACGATCATGGTGGCGCGGGTCGAGATCCAGGTAGTTCGCGTGGTAGGACAGCGAGTCGGGTTGCAGGCGCACCGCGGTGATATGCTGCCACTGGCGCAGATGATCCTTATACGGCTTCCCCCACGACCGCACGGTAGGCGGCAGCGCCTCGCGGCTGATCTGGATGGGCAGGCGCTGGTTCTCGATGTTGGGCGTCGCCCCGCCGACGAACCCGTGCGCCACCGAGTCGAAGTCCACGGAGATAAAATCGTCCAGGCTCCACATCTGCGCCGCCGGGCCGGTGTGGGCGTTGAAGACAACGTCGGGCACCAGGCCCGACACATCGGCCCAGAGTTTCGTCATCAGGTGCTTGCCGACCTGGCCGGTATTGTTGCCCAGCCCGTGCGGGTGCCGCCCGGCGCCGGAAAGGAACAGCAACCGCACGTTCTCAAAGGTGTAGCTGCACAAGATAACTGTGCGGGCCTCCTGCACCTGCCAGTTGCCGTTGGCGTCCACGTATTCGACACCGGAGGCATGCCCGGCGGCATCGGTGAGCACGCGGACGGCGCGACAATGGGTGCGCAGATCGAAGTTGCCGGTCGCCAGCGCCTGGGGCACCCAGGTCAGCCCCGGATACCAGCGCTCGTTGTTGAAAGGACCGAACCCGCCGCTCCAGGCGCAATAGGTGGTGGCCGGAAATCCGTTGTAGGGTTCGCTGTTCACGGCCACCGGCGTGGGATAGGGATGCAGCCCCAGCGACTCGGTCGCCGTGCGGAAGGACTCGCCCATCGTGAAGGGGCGCATGGGCGGCAATGGATAGGGCTTGCTACGGGGGACGAACGGGTTGCGGCTGCCGTCGCCGGCCACGCCGATATGGTCCTCGACGCGCGTATAGTACGGCTCCAGGTCGTCATACATAAGCGGCCAGTCGGCCAGCGTGTGGCCTTCGGGTAATACGCCCTCGCCCCAGCGTTCGCGGACATACGTGCGATACTTGAAGTGATGGGGATGCAGGCGCCGCAAGGCACCGCCCCAGTGGATGACCGATCCGCCGATCCCGTTCATCATGCGGCCCAGCGTGAACCGCGCCTCCTGGTCCGGCGAGTCTGCGTTCAGGCGCCAGCGGGGGGTCTCGCTCAGGAACTTGAGGCCCATCTCGCCGCGGCAGTAGTAGGCGGAACCCAGTTCATCGGGCACGAAGTCCCGGTTGGTGCGCCACGGTCCGGCCTCCAGGCCGACCACGCGAAGCCCGGCGCCGGCCAGGATTGCGGCAGCCAGCGCCCCTGCCGCCCCCACGCCGACCAGCACGACATCAGCAGGGCCGGCGGGCGGTTGGCCCCCGCGTTGCGGATCGTAGCCGGGGATCTCCAGTGGCTCCCGCGGGCCGCCGTCGAGCGAGTAGCCCACATCGGCCAGCGACTGGATCACGCCGCCCTTCAGCGCCGGTTCGGCAGCCAGGTTCTCCTCCGCCGAGTTCTCAACCCAGAAACCGGGATGGCCCAGGAACCGCCAGCCTTGCTTGTCGCGGTTGCCGCCGTAGACGGGATCGGCGAAGAGTCCTTCCTGGAGATGGGCACGCAGTGTCTGGAAGAACTCGCGCGGTGGCGGCACATGAAAATCGGGGATGGCGCCGTGTTCCAGTTCACCAAGCAACGTGTCCTGCTGCTCCGGCGCACAGTCCGCAAACGGGCCGCCATAACGCGTGCAGGCGACCCGGTCCAGGGTAGCCAGCCCCACACGATAGGCCGGCGCCTTGTCCCGGTAGGCGCCGGCCAGCGCTCGGTCCACGTAGTTAGTGACTCCGATGGCCGTCGCCCCTGGACTGTCGTCGCCTGCCGGAAACATCCGCTCGAATATTGCCGCTGCCGTGCGCGCTTCATAGGGATTCAGGGCAATCAGCGCAGCGGGGAGTTCAGCCATAGGTTCCTCACTGGGGTGGTAACTCGGTCTCCGTGGTCGTATACGGCATGAGACCGGCGGTGGCCGGCGTGCCGTAGTTCACGTACACCGTCTTCTTACGGAAGTAGTGGTCGAAGCCGTGCCGGCCGTCGTCCCCGCCCATCCCGCTCAGCCGGTAGCCGGTATGGAAGCCCTGGAACTGCTCCGGCCCGATGCGGTTGATATAGACTTCGCCGAAGCGGATGGCCTGCACCGCGCGCATTATCCGCTTGAGGTCGTCCGTGAACAGGTACGCGGTCAGGCCGTACTTGCTGTCATTGGCGAGGGCAATCGCTTCCTCGAAATCGTCAAAGGCCATGACCGGCGAGATCGGGCCGAAGATCTCCTGCTGCATAATGTCCATATCGTTGCGCACGTTGGTCAGCACCGTCGGGGCGTACCAGAAGCCGCGCTGGAACTCGTCCCCGGCGGGCCGTTTGCCGCCCAGGGCGACCTGCGCGCCCTGCTCCTGCGCGCGGGCCACCATGCGTTCCAGCTTTTCCAGTTCCATCAGGTTGACCTTGGGACCAAGATCGATGTCGGTGCGCATGGGGTTGCCGAGCCGGAGCTTGCCGGCGGCGGCGACGTAGCGTTCCACGAACTGGTCGTACACGCGGCGCTGGACGTAGGTGCGCTCATTGCAGGTACAGACCTGGCCGCAGTTGACAAAGCGGGCATGGAGCGCGTTGCGCACGGCGAGGTCCAGGTTTGCATCGTCCATGACGATGAACGGCGCCTTGCCGCCAAGCTCCAGCGAGACGACGGTGATATTCTCCGCCGCGGCAGCCAGGATCTGGCGGCCCGCCCGCACTGAGCCGGTGACGGTGACAAGCTGCGTGATCTCGTCCCGCACCAGTGCGTCGCCCACGACCGTCCCGGCCCCGGTGACGACGTTGACCACCCCAGGCGGGACCCCCGCCTCCTCACAGATTTTCGCCAGGGCCAGGGCGCTGAGCGGCGTGTCTTCGTGGGGTTTGACGACGATCGTGTTGCCCGCCATAAGCGCGGGGCCGACTTTGCGGGCGAAGAGCGCCGCGGGGTAGTTCCAGGGGATAATGCCGACGACCACGCCGAAGGGCACGCTGCGAATCCAGATGTCCTCGTTCTTGTTGTCCGAGGCGACGATCTCGCCCAGCGGGGCACGGGCAAACGAGGTGAAATACTCGAAGAACCCCGCGGCGCCGGCGATCTCGCCGCGCGCCTCCACTAGCGGCTTGCCCTGCTCCTGGACGACCAGGCGGGCCAGGCGCTCGGCGTCCGCGTTGATGCGCTCCACGATCCGCCGTACATAGGCGGCGCGTTCCACTCCGGTCAGGGCTTCCCAGGCCGGTTGCGCCGCTTGGGCGGCCTCTAAGGCGGCGCGGGCATCCTCGCGGGTGCCTTCCGGCACCACGGCAAAGGCTTCCCCGGTGGCCGGGTTCAAGACGGGGCGCGTGCGCCCGTCGCCGGAGTCGCGCCACTCGGCGCCGATGCGCATCTGATACGTTGCTGGGTCCGTGCCGGTGGTCATTGCCGGGGCCTCCTTTAACGGGCAGTCAGGCCGCCGTCGATCACCAGGCCCGTGCCGGTGATAAACGCGGCGTCATCGGAAACCAGGTAGAGCGCGGCGGCGGCGATCTCTTCGGGCGTGCCGAGGCGCCCCAGCGGCTGGCGCGCGACCAGGGCTTGCCGGGCGGCCACCGGGTCGTCGGCCTGCTGGAGCAGCCGCCCGACCCACGGCGAGTCCACTGTCCCCGGACAAAGACAATTCACCCGGATACCCTGCTCCACATACTCGACGGCTACTTGCCGGGTGAGCGCGATCACCGCGCCTTTGCTGGCCGAATAGGAGGCCCGCTTGGGCAGACCGACCATCCCGGCCACCGAGGCCGTATTGACAATCACGCCGCCGCCCTGCGCCAGCATGTGCGGGATGGCATATTTGCAGCCCAGGTAGACGCTCTTGACATTCACCGTCATCACCCGGTCCCACTCATCCGGCTCGCATTCGACCACGTCGGTGGTCGATCCGATGCCCGCGTTGTTGCAGAGGATGTCGATGCGCCCAAACGCGGCGATGGCCTGGTCGATCATGGCGCGCACCTGATCGGGCCGGCTGACATCCACGGCGAACGCCCGGCACGTGCCGCCTGCCTCCGTGACCATGCGCGCTGTTTCCTGGGCCGCATTCTCGTTCACATCCGCAGCCAGGATGCGCGCGCCCTCGCCGGCAAACAGGCGCACCATGGCCTGCCCGATGCCCGATCCCGCGCCGGTAATGACGGCTATGCGCTGTTCCAGCTTCATACCCACTCCTTTACGCTTATCGCTGATTAGCAGCGGGCCGGTTTCAAATCGGCCCCTACACCACAGCATTGCCGCGGATGAGCAGTTTTGATTAGCGGCAGGCCGGTTTGAAACACGCCCCTACACCGCGGAATGGCCGGGGCCGGCTACTAGAACCGATGTTGCTCGATGCGATAATGATCTATCGTGGCCTGGTTTAGTTTGACGCCGAGGCCCGGACGATCCGGCAGGCGCACCTGGCCCGTGCCATCCACCTCCGGCAGATCCTCGAATAGCTCGGAGCGGAGCGCGTTCGGGTTCTGGTCCCATTCGAGCCAGCTCCCGTTGGGCAGCGAGGCGATAAAGTGCATATTGGCGATGGTGCTCACCGCCGACGAGAAGACATGGGGGATAACCGGCAGATCATACGCCTGGGCTAACGCGGCGATCTTGCGCGACTCGGTGATGCCGCCCGACCAGATCACATCCGGCTGGACGATGTCCACGGCATGATGGGCGATCAGGTTGCGGAAGCCGGGTAGGCCGCTCTCGGTCTCATAGCCCGACACAGGCGTCACAAGCTGGTGGGCCACCAGCGCGGAGCCGTCGAGGTCTTCGGTCGCCACCGGCTCCTCCAGCCAGTAGATGTCCTGATCCTCCACCGCGCGCATGAACTTGAGCGCTAGCGAGGGGGTCCAGGCGTTATTGGCGTCAATCGCCAGCTTGATGCCCGGTCCTATCGCCCGGCGGGCCGCCTGCACTCGCGCCACGTCTTCCTCGAAACTCACGGGGGCGTAGTCGGCGGCGGGCATTTCGCGCAGGGGGTTCAAGAGGGCGTCGGGCTGGCGGCCCACTTTGATCTTCACGCACCGGAAGCCCCGCTCCGCGTAACCGCCGACTTCCTCGGCCAGCGCGTGCGAGTCCTTGTCCTGAGCATAAAACCCGGCGGAGGCATAGACCGGCAGCGTGTCCCGGTAGCCGCCCAGCAGCCGGTAGAGCGGCGTGCCTGTGGCCTGGCCGATGAGATCCCAGAGAGCGATATCGATCCCGCTGATCGCCATCATCAACATGCCGCGCCGCCCGCGTTGCTGGGCGCGGGTCGCCATCATCTGCCAGAGCTTCTCGACCCGAAATGGGTCCTGGCCCAGGATCGTCCGGCGTAATTCGCCGGAAATGAGCGACTCGGTGCTCTCCAGAAACCCGCCATAGGCCGCCGCCTCGCCCAGCCCCACCAGCCCGTCGTCGGTGTGGACCAGCACCAGCAGGGCGGGCCGGTCGGGCATGTAGTGGATGGCATCGGCCATCGGCACGGGCATGGGACAGCGCAACTTGATCGTCGTGACGTCGGTGATAATCATCAGCTACCTCGCTTTCAGTCAGGGACGTAGCCCAGGGCGGTCGAGATCTGGCGGGCGGCGGCGGCGACCCGGCGCCCGAACTGTTCCTCGTGAGGCAGCACCCGCGCGACCGGCCCCGCCATGCTGACGGCAGCAATCGTCGCGCCGCTGTAGTCACGGACGGGCGCGGCAACGCAGGCCAGACCCTCTTCGACCTCCTCGTGATCCGTCGCGTAGCCGCGCTCGCGGACTTCAACAAGCTGCGCCAGCAGTACTTCGGGATCGGTAATCGTGTGGGGAGTCATGGCGGGCAGCCCGGCCTGCCGCAGCAGGGCGAGGGCCTCGGCGACCGGCAGCCCGGCGAGGAGCGCCTTGCCCAACCCGGTGCAATGTAGCGGGCGCCGGCTGCCCAGGCGGGCTGTTGTGCGGATCGCATATTGCCCCTCTTGCTTGAGCAGGTAGACGACCTGGGCATCGTCGAGCACCGCCAGGAAGGCGGATTCGCCTGTCTCCGCCACCAGATCGCGCAAGCAAGGCGGCGCTACGCGGGTGACATCCAGCGTGCCCAGCGCCGAGATGCCGAGTTGCACCGCCGCCACCCCAATGCTGTACTTATCGGTAAGCGCGTTCTGGTGGACAAAGCCGGCCTGGGTCAGCGTTTCCAGCAAACGGTAGGTCGTACTTGGACTCCAGGCAAACGTGCCGGCCAGGGGGCGGACTCCATGTTCGCCGGGATGCCGCGCCAGATATTGCAGCAGGGCGAGAGCGCGTTCGACACTGGATTGGGTTGCCATACAACAGGCTCCCTCGCGCCGCCCGCATGTGCGGCGCGGTATTTCGGGCGAAGATGGAACAGTGTTTCAGAGTGTAGGCCATCCCACGCCTCTTGTCAAGCACTTGCCGGCACGTCCGCGAATTTTGCCAATGGATATTGACAAAACGGCAGCAATGCTCTACACTCTGAAACACTGTTCCACATCGCCACCATGCGTCGATGTGGGGGCACGGCAACGGGGCATCCGGATCGCCAGAGAGGAGGAACACGGTCGAGTAAAGAAAAGCTTACCGGGGTACAGCGTGTGAGGTTGCACTTTTTCTAGAGACGAATATTGGCTCTACCCAAAGGAGGAACC
>JAICKM010000960.1 GCA_025927935.1 Chloroflexia bacterium
TTCAGAATAAGCTAATAACTGCGTAAGAATCGGCCATCCGTTCACAACGCGAACGGAGGACCCGCCCGGCCGTGGCAGTGGTCGGGCGGGTTCGAGACGGCATCTAAGATTGGGGAGACAGAGGCGGGCGCCTACGCGATCCCGTAGTCGGCCCGCGCTTTTTGCAGACGCGCCACGCTGTCGGCCAGGCCGCCCAGCCGGTTACGCAGTAGCCAGATGCGCTCGTACTCGCGGATGATGTCGCGCAGATCGGCGTCGAGCGTCCGGCGGGTGGCGGCCGTGTCGCCGTGCTCCCGTTCGAGCAGCCATTGCCCGCGCCGGCAGGCATGGCGCATCAGGCGGGCGGTGTTCTCGTACTCCTCCACGATCAACGCGGCGTCGGGGCGCTGCATGCGGGCCGCGCTCAGCGGCGCCATGGCCTGGTCGATGGCGGCGAGCGTGCCCGCGAAGTCGGCTTGCTGCCCCTCCGGCACGCGGGTGCGGCCCAGTGGCAGTTGCAGCGTCCAAAAGAGCAGCGACGCATTGTGGATGGGCACCCCCGGCGCCTGATAGACGTTGCCCAGATCGTAGGCCACGCGCCCCATGTTGCCGGTCGGGTCCCCGAAGGCATGGGTGCTGACCACGGCGGCGATGTCCATATCGCGGTTCGCGTCGAGCGCCCAGGAATAGGCGGCGCCGACCGCAAACCCCAGGTAGCTGACCGGCAACACCTGCCAGTGGCCCAGGTCGCCCCAGTCGGTGTTCAGATAGCCCAGAGCGCCGTGCGCGCGGCCGTTTTCGGCGGCGCTCAGCAGGTTGCCCACCGCGTTGTCCGTGCGCCCGGCCAGCGAACACCAGGATGACGTGCCGGGGCACACATAGAAGGGGATGCCCGACGCTGCGAATTGCGGGCAATGCTCGGCGAACGAGTGGTCGGCTTCATAGCCCCATTCCAGCGCCACGCTGTCCTTGGGCAGTTCACCGATCAATTCGGGCTTCTGCACGATGATGTCGCCCCAGAACTGCATCTGGTGCCCGCGCGCCGCCACCTCCTGGTAGACCTGGAGCAGATAGTCCAGGTAGACGCGCTCGGTGCCGCGTTCCGCGCAGATGGCCTGGCTGCGGCCCTGGCCCAGGTCGAAGGTTTCGTCGCAGCCCACGTTGAACTGGGTGCTGGAGAAATAGGGCAGCAATTCGTCATAGAGGCTGCGCATCAGCGCCAGGCTGCCGGGGTCTTCGGGCGCCAGGCTGAACGGGCCGGGCATCGTGCCCCAGGGCGTGCGGAACTCGTCGTGGGTCTCGGCCAGAGCCGCGTACTGATCATGGATCAGCCAGCGGGTCATGTGGCCGAACGAGTTCTGGTTCGGCACCAGATCGATATGCCGGTCGCGGCAGAAGGCGTCCAGCGCCAGGATCTCGTCGCCGGTCACGGGCGACGCCTGGCTCCAGACGATGGGATGCTGGCGGTAGGCGAAGGTATGCTCGGTATAAAGCTGGATCTGGTTCAGCTTCCAGCCGGCCAGCATATCGATCAGGGCGAAGAGCGTCTCCATGCGCGGCACCTTGTCGCGGCTGATGTCGAGCATCACCCCGCGCACCGCGAAATCGGGCCAGTCGGTGATCTGCAACGCCGGGAGCGCGCGGCCCCGCTGCTGGACGATCTGGGCCAGTGTGCAGACGCCGTAGAACACCCCCACGGGCGCGGGCGCTTCGATCACGACCTGCTCCGGCGTGATGGTCAGCGTATACCCCTGTGCGTGCGCGACCGCGCCCGGCGCCACGCGCAACACTACGCCGATCTCCTCCGGCGGCCCCAGCGGGCTGGCCGCCAGTTCCCACTCCAAATCGGCATATTCGGCGAGCGCGGCCTGCAAGCGCCGGCCCGCGCCGAGCAACGCGCCCGGCGCCGCGCCTTCCAGCACGATCCGCCGTTGCGGCGTGAGTGTGCAGACCCCATCCGCCACCGTCAGCGTGCGGGGCGCGGGCAACAGCAACAGCGTATCCTTATCCATCGCGTAGCATCCCCTTCATCGGCATGACAATACTCCTTTCGAAAGCCGCCCGCCTCACTGTACCCGGCGGCCCCGGCCCGCCGGGGGCCGGCCCCGCACCGAGACCAGGCATCTTGGACAATCGTCACAGCCCGCGCCGGGCGCGAGCCATGTGTAAGCATCTTAGTATGTTTGGGGACCCGGCGTCAACCCGCCGGTTGAAGCCGCCCCGAGGACGCATCCCGCGCCGCCAGCACGTCCAATATTGCCGGGATGCCAAGCGCGTAGCGGGGCAGTTCGCGCACAAAAGCGCCCGGATTTAGGAAA
>JAICKM010000801.1 GCA_025927935.1 Chloroflexia bacterium
AGACGGCCCAGGCGACGCCGACCCCCGGCGCGCAAGGGACGACCCCCAACACACCGGGGACACAGCCGGCGCCGGCCAATCCAGGCGGGCGGGACCATGGAGTCGGACCGGACCGGGATGGACATGGGCCGGGGCGCGGTGGGCACGGCGGACCGGGCGGCTTTGGCGGCCAGTACACCGCCGATAGCGCCGCCCGCGTGATCAGCGGCACGACCAGTCTGATCGCGTCGGTGCAGGCGGACCTGACCTATGCGACCGGCAAGATGGACACCGCGACCGTGCAGGATTGGTTGACCGGCGCGAATAGCCTGCTCAAGGCCGCCCAGACGGCGAGCGGCAGCAACCAGTATGGGAAAGCCGTCGAAACCGCGAACGCCGCGCAGGGCCTGGCCCGGACGGCGGACCTGCTGATGCAGCAGGCGCTGGGCGCGGATAAGTTGCCGTCCTACAGCCAGCGGCCAGGGCCGGGCAAGAATCATCCCGGCGCGCCCTCCGCCACGGCTCCGACCCAGGCCCAGGCCAGCCGGGAACTGGCGAACCTCTATAATGCGATCATCATGCAAGATGCCGCGCTGAAGAGCGGCAGCACCACGGGTGATGCGAACACGTACCTGACCGCCGCCAAGAACGCGTATAAAACCGCGTACACGGCGTACCAGGCGGGCAAGTATAGCGACGCCCACGCCCAGGCGGAGGTTGGCCGCGGGTTGCTGGGTGTAGTCGAGAACCTGGCGCGCGCCGCCACGGCGCCGAATAGCTCGGATACGCCGGTGACGGTCCCGGCTCCTAACTTCTAATTACATCCACTTAGTAGCAACCCCTGGTTGGTTCGAACCGGCCAGGGGTTGTTGTGTCCGCGAGACCTTGATAGCGGCATGATTCTGCTGCTTGGGAATGAGTGTATCGGGGGTGGCGACGATCCTTAAGTAAGTCTTACTCTTTCCCGAATTTCCACTAATGTAATTCCGGTATATTGTTAGTATAATCTGCCTAAGCTATACTAGCACTGCCTATAAATAATAGAGTATGGTGCCGCATTTGGCTGCGCCGAACGTAGCTTGTGACTTTGGATCGGGGATGGGGTGGCGGTTTGGCGGGTGTAACGATGGGGAGACCGCCGGTGATCCAGGAAAGCAGGAGACGCACCTGATGGATGGACTGGCGGTGGCCGCGCAAGCGCATCCGGCTTCGCCGGCTCTGCCGGATGGCGAGCGCTTGTTCCGGCCCCTCGCCCGGCGGGAACTCGCCGGGGCGATGGTGCTCTGCGCGCTGGCCGTCGCTCTGTTCCTCAGCCCGGCGCTGCTCACCGGGCGGATGCTCTCGCCCGCCGGCCTGCTGTTTGATCATTATCCCTGGCATGTGGCGGCCCCCGCCGGATCGCCCGGCCCCAGCAACGGCCTGCTCACCGACAGCGTGTTCCAATTCGAGCCATGGCTGGCGTTCAGCGTACAACGGTTGCATGCCGGCGCGTTGCCGCTCTGGAATCCGGATGCCATGCTGGGGGCGCCCTTTTTCGGCAACATGCAATCGGCGATCTTCTATCCGGGGAACTGGCTCTATTTTCTGTGGCCGGATGCGCTGACGCTGGCGCTGCGGGCCGGGATCAAGCTGTTTCTGGCCGCGCTCGGCATGTATCTACTGGCCCGGCAGGTGCTACGGGTGGGTCCGGTGGCCGCCGCGCTCGCCGCTGTCGCCTTTACGTTCGGCGCGTTCATGACCGTTTGGCTGTTGTATTCCCAGACCAGCGTGGTGGCCCTGTTGCCCTGGTGCTGGTGGGCCACGGCGCGACTGCTGGCCCGGCCTGGGCCGCGCGGTGTCGCCCTGCTGGCGGGCCTGGTAGCGCTGGCGCTGTTTGCCGGGCAGCCCCAGGCCGTAGTCCACCTGGCCCTTGCCACCGGGCTGTTTGCCCTCTGGCTGATCGTGTGGATTCGCCCGCGCCGGCCGGCCCGCATGCTGCGGGATGCGGCGCTCTGGGCGGGGGCCTGGGGGCTGGGCGCGGCGGCGGGCGCCATCCAGATGCTGCCGTTTGTCGAGTACACGAGCCTCAGTTGGGCCGCCCTGTTGCGCACGAGCCTGCATGTCCTGAGCAGCACTCCGCCGCTGCCCTTCGCCTATGTCTGGACGCTGTTCAGCCCTGACCTGTACGGCAACCCGGCCCAGCACACCGGGTGGGGGCCGATCAACTATAACGAGTCCAATACCTATATCGGCATCCTGCCGCTGATCCTGGTGCCATGCGCCTGGCTGGCGGGCGACCGGCTCCAGCGGTCCCTGCGCTGGTTCTTGCTCGTGCTGGTGTTGCTTGCGGTAGCCGTCGTCTACCGGGCGCCGGTGGTGCAAAGCCTTGTCGATGCCGTGCCGGTGCTCGATGTGGCGCAAAACCAGCGCCTGT
This sequence comes from Chloroflexia bacterium, assembly GCA_025927935.1. The sequence continues at coordinate 2,393 of JAICKM010000801.1, forward strand.
TGCTCGTCGTCCAGTTTGCGCTGGCCTTGCTGGCCGCCCTGGGCGCCGAGGCCCTGCCCCCCAGCCTCGCGGCCGGATGGCGCCGTCCCGCGCTGATGCTGACCGGCGGGGTGCTGGGGGTGCTGGGGTTGGGCGTGATCGTGCCCTGGGTCCTGGCCCACGGCTATTTCCAGGTGCCGCCCGCCGCGTACCCGCAGCCGCTCCGGCTCTGGCAAAGCAGTCTGCTCCGGTCCGTGGCCTGGCTGCTGGCCGGGAGCCTGGTGCTGGGCCTGGTGGTGGGATTGTGGCGGGCGCGGCCACGCCTGGCCCGTGGTCTTTTCGCGCTGCTCCCCCTCGTGCTGGCGGCAGACCTCTGGGCGGTGCACGGCAACTACAACCCCACCGTGGCCGCGCAGGACTACTACCCCGCGACAGCGGTCACGCGGTTCTTGCAACAACAACCCGGCGTCTTTCGCAGCGTGGGCCTCGACTGGACGCTGATGCCCAATACCGGCATGTTTTATGGGCTGGCCGATCTAGGAGGCTACGATTCTCTGGAGCCGCGCCTGTACCATGATCTGGCGGCGCAACTGGATCCAACGCGCGGTACGCGGATCAATCCGGATCCTTTCCACCACATCCAGTCGCCGCTGTTGAATCTGCTGGATGTCCGCTACGTGGTGGCCCCGCCGGGCACGGACCCGAACTACGTGACGGACGTGGCGCCGAATATCAACGCGGATCAGGTGACTGCTGCCATCGAGG
>JAICKM010000623.1 GCA_025927935.1 Chloroflexia bacterium
ACCGGCGGGGATGTCGCCGGGGCCTCGCCCCCGCACGCGGCCAGCAGCAGGCTCAGCAGCGCGCACACGGTGAGCGCGGTCAGGCTCGTGCGGGCGCGGCGGGCGGGAGCGAGCTTGCGGCTACGGGGGGATGCAGAAAGGTGCCCAAACATTGTCTCTCCTCCTTGGCGAAAGGTCGAGTAACAGATGCCCCGGTTGCGGGCATGGGCCTAACGGGCCTATTGGAAGTGGGGCCATTATACTACAGTCGGGCTAGGAATGGATGCAAATTAACCCTGATTGTGTCGCGACGCGAGATTCCGGTATCCGGGTCCAGGCCACCGGGCCATCCCCGCCGCCGGGCGTGGCGGAGTCTTGTCCGCGGGTGGTCGCTCTGTAACGCGCACGGCGCGCGCCCTATGGCACAATGACAGTAGAAATGGGGCGCGACGGGGGCCGGCGCGCCCCCCGTCGCTGATACCAGAGGAGGGACCGCTATGAAGCGCAAAGTGGCCGTGCTGCACACCAGCACGGTGTTTGTCAACGACGACCTGATCTTGCGCAACCTATTCGCCGAAATCTTACCCGATGTCGAGTTGCTGGAATTTGTCGATACCGACTTGCTCGCCACCGTCACCCGCGAGGGCTGCATTGCCCCGGCGGCCGTCCGGCGCATTCTGCACCTGGCCCAGGCGGCGGAACAGGCCGGCGCCGCCATGATCCTCTCGGCGTGCTCGGCCATCGGCCCGGCGATCCCCACGGCCCGGCACGCCGTCTCCATCCCCATCGTGCCCATCGACGAACCGATGGCGCAACGCGCGATCCACACCGCCGAGGAGATCGGCGTGCTGGCGACACTGGGCCTGGCCCTCGGTCCAATGGTCGATTTGCTGGAGCAACAGGCGCGCGCCGCGCACCGGCCCATCTGCATCCACCGTATGCTGGTGCCGGACGCCTTCGACGCCCTGGAAGCGGGCCGCCAGGAAGTGTATGACGCGCTGGTGATAGAAGCGGCGCGCGAACTGGCGGCCGTCGCCGACGTGATTGTGCCGGCGCAGGTGGGGCTGGCCCGCTTGGTGCCCCGGCTGCACGCCGCCACGGGGCGCAAGGTGTTCCACGGCCCCCGGCTCGCCGTGAATTATGTCAAACAACTGCTGGCCCAGATGCCGGACAAGCCGGACCCGATCCTGACCGATCAGGTGGCGGCGGAATATGCCGGGGCGTACTAACCTCGCATAATCGCGGGGCCATCCCTGACCCCGCACCCGCAGGGCGCCCGCGCGGCAAGGCCAAGAGCGTCGCGCGGGCGCCCTGCGGGTGCGACGCTGGCACCGTTTCTGCTCACTCCCTTCGCTATGATAGCCGCGCGGCGTGCGGGCGCCGCCCACGGCTCACCAACCGCGCATATCCCTGCGCGATAGCAGGAGGTTCCCATGAGTACAAACCAGAGCGGATCCGGTGGCGGCGGCCCCCACGGGCATGAATCACCGGGCGACACCGACCAGGGCCAGGGCGCGGGCACCGGCGGCGGCGCGAAGAGCGGCACCGGCAGCAGCGGCGACTATGCGACGGGCAGTAGCTCCGAACTCGGCGGCAGCCCCGGCGGCGGCTACGGCCCCGGCGCGCGCCCGCAGCCCGGCAGCGCCGGCGCGGACGCGGACACCGGCGGTCCGTCGGACAAGGGCAATTAGCTAACCTCTCCCCAATCCCTCCCCGCGCCGGGGAGGGGCTTTTTGGCTCCTGCTAGTTTGATTCGTCCACACGTGGGATGATCGGCAGGATGAGCGCCGAGGGATGATCCGCGTCGTGGTAGATGCGCTGGTCGGCGGGGGCCAGGTCGGCGGTCTGGCCGAGGGGGGCGCCGGTGTTGGGGTTGCGGTCGTACTTGGGGAAGGCGCTGGAACTGATCTCCAGGCCGATGCGGTGCCCCGCCTGGAACACCTGCGCCGTGTTCCAGCAGTCGATGGTGTAGCGGTAGATCTCGCCCGGCGTGATCAGCGACGGCGCGGCCATGCCGTCGCGGAAGCGGGCGCGCACGATGCCGTCGGTCAGACGCTGCACGAAGCCGGTGGGCCAGACATCGACCAGCTTGGCCGTGAAGTCGGTGTCGGGCGCGGACGACGCGGCGTAGAGATCGACGCGGATCGGCCCGGTCACTTCGGTGGCGGCCTCCAGCGGCGGGGTCATGTAGACCAGCACGTCGGCCCGCTGCTCGACGGCGGCGTAGTCGTCGGGGCCGCCGATCTGCTGCGAGGTGGGCGCGGTCAGGAAGGGCACCGGGCGGGCCGGGTCGTAGCGGTAGGCGTCGGGCGGCTCGGCGGCGGGCGGTTCGGGGGCTAGCAGGCCGTCGCCGAAGCGGCTGTTGGCGTGCCCGGCGCTGTGCAGATAGTAGGGCGTCCACTGCGTGCGGGCCGGCGGCCACTCCTGCTCGTCGCGCCACTCGTTCGTGCCCATGATGAAGATGCGCGCCGGGGCATCGGGCACGGCGATGGGGCTGCCCTTCAGCCAGCGGTCGAACCAGCGCCGCTCCTCGCCCAGCAGATCGATGATCGCCTGCGGGCCGAAATCGACCTCGCCCAGCTTCGACGCCGTGTTGACCGCGTGGTCCCACGGCCCCATCAGCAGGCGCTGGCTGCGCCGCGCCTCCGGCGTGGCCGCATGATTCGTCATGCCGATGAAGTTGCGCGGCGTGCCGATCTGCTCGTCGTCGTACCAGCCGGAGATGTGCAGCACCGGCACGGCCAGGCGGTCGAACTTGTCCTGATAACAGATCTGCGCCCAGAAGTCGTCCAGTTGGGCGTGGTCCACTTCCTCGCGCCAGCGCGGTTGCGGCTGGCCGGTCAGATCGTCCATGGTGCGCACCGGCAGGTGCTCATAGACGCGCATCCAGTCCACGGCCTCCATCGGCTGGTTCACCCGCCCGCTGACGCCGTGCAGCCAGCAGAGGTGCATGGGGCTGGGCAGGCCGGTGGGCGTCTCGACAAAGGGATCGGACGGCGGCACAAGCACGACCATGGCCCGCAGGTGGGGCGGCGCTTCGAGCGCGGCCAGCCATTGCACCCGGCCCAGGTACGAGCCGCCCAGCGTGCCCACGTTGCCGTCGCACCAGGGCTGCACGGCGCACCACTCGATGCTGTCGTAGCCGTCGCGGCCCTCGTTGAAATAGGGCACAAACACGCCGTCCGAGTCGCCGCGCCCGCGCACGTCCATGGCAACAAAGACATAGCCGTGCGCGGCCCAGTAGCGCCCGGTCTTGACCAGGACGGGGCTGGCTTTCACATAGGGCGTGCGCAGCACGATGGCCGGCCGGCGCGTACCGCCGTCGGGGCGGGCCGGGTAGTAGATGTCGGCGGACAGTTCAACCTCGTCGCGCATCGGCACCCGCCGGTTGATCTCGATCCAGCCGCCTGTTCCGTTGCTTGTAGACATGCTCGCGATTCCTTTCTCCAATCAGGCGCTACCCTCCCGCCAGGAGGGGCCGCCCTCATGGTACCAGAAATCGCGCCAAACGTCAGATTGGGGCCGGGACGCCGGATTCAAATCGGTTAGGGGTTGAATACCCACTGCTCCGTCGCCATGTTGAAGCTGCCTGTCTGACCGGATGAGCTTGTGAAGGCCACAATCCCGTTTAGCCCCGTCACATTGGTAATGGTGAGGGTGCCGAGGGTCCGCGGGCATGTCCAGAGGTGTTCAAACTGGCCCATATCGGGTGTGAACCGGTTAAGCACGTAAGTCTGGAATCTGGCTGGTCCGTTGCCATCTCCTCCGAAAGAAATGAGGTACAACTCACTCCACAACGTTTCCTCTGAATCTGATACATAATCGATGAACCATACACTGGTTGCTCCGCGCATGGCCGGCGGGCCAGTTGCTACATCTAGCAAGGGTACATCTTTCGGTGCCGGGATATCCTGCGGCTTTTTCATCTTTTGTGGGACGAAGCCCGGCCACTGCTGCACATAAGGCTGTTGCGCTTGCGCGGTTTGCTCTGCTTGCTCGCGCTGCATTGATACCAGATGTTTTTGTTCGCCGCAGCGTTCCCGCACCTCGCGGGAACTTGACAACGCCCAGTCAGGCGGGCAAGGTGTATCCGCCGTGGCCTGGTGAGGCTGAAGATACGCGACAGCTCCGAAAAGACCCATTACTAGCGCTACAGCCAGCCCTACAAACCAGACGCGCTTACGCTGAGCAAGCATCCGTGTTCCTTTCGTGTGCGATTCCGGGGGAATGGCACAATGGGCCAGATCTTGGATATCCGGTTCGGCTCATGGCGCCGGCCCGCTATAGCTGTCAAACGGCGAGAAGCCGAGCACGCCCGCCTCCAGCGGG
>JAICKM010000875.1 GCA_025927935.1 Chloroflexia bacterium
GGCGGCTCAATTCGGCCATGAAGTACGAGACGCCATGCTCCAGGTTATCCTGGATGCGCATGCTCGTCCAGAGCGTGACCGGCGGCAGCCGCAACGCCGTCGCACAGACCGGCCCACCCGCCTGGGCCAGCACGATGTTGGCGCCGATGGCGCGTAGCAGCGTGCTTTTGCCCGACATATTCGAGCCGGTGACGAGCAGGAAGGTGCCCGGCGGCCCCACCGTCACGTCGTTGGTGACGCGCGTCCCGGACGCCAGTAGCGGATGGCCCAGGGCGCGGGCCTCCAGCGCGAGCGCGGCGGGATCGATCACCGGGAAGGCCCACATGGGATTGTCATGAAGCGGCACCGACAGGGCGGCCAGGGCTTCCGCCTCGCCCAGCGCCACCAGCCAGGAGCGGGCGCGCGGCCCGGCCACGGCCTGCCAGCCCTCCAGCGCCGCCAGCACCTGCACATCCCACAGCGTGGTGATCTGCACCGGCAAGTAGAGCAGCGACTCCGGCGGGAAGCCCAGGCGGGCGAAGGTATGCAGCCGGTGCATCTGCTGATGCGCCGCCAGGCCGCCCGCGCTGAGCACGCTTTGCAGGTGTTGGAGGCGCGGCGCGCGGAAGGCGGCTTCACCCAGCAAGGCAAAAGACTCGGCGTAATGGCTGAAGGAGTCTTCTCCGGCGGCGACCCGTTCCAGGGTCATCGTGGCTCGCACGCCCAGAGCGCGCACGAGCACAATATTGATAACGACAAAGATCCCCCAGAACGGGTAGCGGATCAGCTCCGTGGCCCAGGCAATGAACGTCACCCACAGCAGGACGGTGCTGACGCGTCCGGCCCAGACCAGGGCCTGGTGGCGGGCCAGCCAGGGCGCCGACTCGGCCCAGGCCAGAAACGGTTCGGGATCGGGCGGCGGGGTGCCCATCATGCGCCCGCTCAAGGCCAGCGCGTCGCGCAGGTCGATCAGGGGGGCTAGTTCGGCCACCGCAGGCTGCCGCTCGCGGATCACGGCGGGCGCCGACGGGGCCAGCAGCCAGCTTTGCAGCGTGCGCGCGCCGATGGCCGTGCCCATCGACTCCAGCAGTTGGAAGAGCGAGGCCCGCCCGAAGATGTCCAGGTCCCCGGCATAAGGGTGATCGGGCGGCGCCTGGGCGGCGAAGCGCGATGTCAGGCTCTCCCAGTCGCGGGCCAGGCGCTTACCCGCCTCGTCGTTGATGGCCCAGAGTTCGGCATAGCGCTTCCGCTCCCGGTCCAGCCGGTTGTGGTAGTTGACCAGCAGGGCGAAGACGATCAGCAGCACCGCGCCCAGCCAGGTCAGCGGCGAGATGTCCTGCCAGATGCCCCAGCCCAGGCAGATCGCCGCCAGCACGAACGTGCCCAGGCGCACGTTGGCGATCAGGTTCCAGCGGGCGGTATAGAAGTCGCGCTGGCCGCCGAAGCGCGCGCAGCGTTCGCGGTAGACTTCCTCGGCGCTGGGCGGATTCTCCCCGGCAGGCGCGGGCACGGCGGGCGCGGCGGGTAGGGATGCGCTTGTGGTCATCGGCGGGACCGCATGAATGTCCGAGCGCAACAGCAGTATTTCATGTCGTAGGATACCATGATCGGACTATTGCTGCAATGCGCTGCGTGGATTCCGCCGGAACCATCGCTCCCGGCAAGGGACCACAGCGATCCTGACGGATTAGGGCGAGTTTCAAACCGGCCCCTACACAATGATTATCTTGACATAACTCTACAACCCGGTTTGTCGCCACTCCCGCTCTTCCGTCGGCATGGGGACGGCGGGTGCGTCCGCGCCGGTCTCGGCTTCGGCGGAGACGCCCACCCACTGGACGTTGTCGCGCAGGTGCAGGTCGTCGTTGTAGCGGACTAGCCGCCAGCGCGGGCTGCCCCGATGATCGTATGACTCCCACTCGGTGATCGATGTGTTGTGGGTCAAGAAGCCGATGGGCGGGTGTGTTAGCGTGGGCAGGCCGAAGAAGTACAGGAACGAGCCGTCGATCACGCCGCCATGGCAGACGATCACGATAGTCTTGCCCGCATGCTCGCGGATGATGCGGTGGAGCGCCGCGCCGACGCGCAGCTTGAAATGCGACCAGCTTTCGCCGCCGGGCGCCACCGGTGTGTAGGGGTCCTGGTCAAAGTCGTGCGGGCCGTAGCGCGAGTCGAACTCCTCCCATGGCAGCCCGTCGGCTTCGCCGGTCCGTAGCTCCTGCACATCCTCGTCCAGGGTCAGCGGCAGGTTGCCCAGCGCGGGGGCGATGATTTCGGCGGTCTCCCGGGCACGCTCAAAGGTGCTGGCAATGAGTACATCCGCCGCGATCTCGTGGGTGGAGGCCAGCCGGTCGCGCAGGCGCGCGGCCTGGCTGCGGCCCAGCGGGGTCAGGCCCGCGTCTGGGATCGCGTCGGCGACCCGGCGCTGGACCGCGCCCACCGCTTCGCCGTGGCGGATGAGATAAAGATGCGTCACGATTTAGAGACCTCCTGTATCCAATTTATAGCGAAGGGGCGCAACCGCGTGCGCCCCTCCTGCTGCTTGCTGTTGTCCTGCCGCGCTGGGTGGAGCGTCTAGCGGACCGGCCCCTGTTCGGCGGCATGGCCTTCGGGCCAGGGGGCGGGCGTGGCCGCCGGGGCGCTGCCGGCTTGCGGGACGGCGCTGCTTAGCGGGCGGATCGTGCCCGTCAGCAGCAGCAGCACGGCGGCCAGCAGCAGGTGCTGATAGTTCAATTGCAACTGGTAGCCCGCGGCGGGCAGCAAGCACAGCGCCGCGCCCAC
>JAICKM010000983.1 GCA_025927935.1 Chloroflexia bacterium
GCGGTCCACACGCGCCTGGGCTACTTCTTCGCGTAGGGCAAAGAGCGCCGCCCGCTGCGTTCGCGTGTCGGCGGCCAGCCGGCGCACCTGCCCGCCGAACCCGGCCACGTCGGTCTCCAACTCCGCCACCTCGCCCAGCACCGCTTCGGCCATCTGCCGGTCCACGGCGCGGGCTTGCGCCGCGCACTGTAACTCCACCCGATTGCCCTTCACGCGGGTGAAGGCGATGCGCTCGATTTCGGCGACATCATGGACATGGGTGCCGCCGCAGGGCTGGCGATCATAGTCCGCGACCTCGATCTCCAGGTAGCCGTCCGTGTCGATCCGCCGCACCGCGCGCCCGGCGGCGATGAAGGCGTTGAGGTCGTCACGGCAATCGAGCGCCTGCTCCAGGGTGATGGGCCGGGCAAACTCGATGGTGCAGCCCGTGGCGGTAATATCGGTGCGGATCGTCGCGTTGTCGTCGTGGTCGAGGAACCAGCGGCTGATCAGGTGTTGCGCCGTGTGCAGCCGCATGAGCGTGAGCCGCCGTTCCCAGTCCAGCGCCCCGTGCAGCGCCGTGCCGGGCGCCCACGAGTCGGGCGCGGGCGTCGCGGTGCGGTGGGTGATCAGCCCGGCGTCATCCTTGAGCACTTCCTCTACCTGCAACGCCGTCTCGGCCTGCGTGTCTTCGAGCGTGCCCTGATCGCAATCCTGGTTGCCGCCGCGCGGGTAGAAGACCGTGCGATCCAGCACCAGCCCATCCGGGCGTACCGCCACCAGGCGGGCATCCATCTCGCGCGCATAATCGTCGTCATAGTAGAGCGTGATCGTGGGTGTAGACACTAGCAGCCTCCCCGGTGCGTGGTATTATTTGGAGCAATGGATGGGCTGTGGTCCGGCGCAGCCTTCCAGGTTAGGCGTTAGCGCTCCCCGCCGGGCGCCCCGCGCGCAGGAAATGGCGGTAGTCGACGACCGATTTGTCCACCTCGAAGCCGGTGGCCGCGTAGAGGCTGCGCGCTTCCCGGTTGCCGCTGTCCACCCAGAGATCGACCGTGCGCATCCCCTGACCGCGCAACCAGTGGATGCCGTCGAGCAGCAGGGCGCGGCCCAGCCCTTGCCGCCGGTAGGTGCGGGCCACTTCCAGGTCGTTGATCCAGCCGATGGCTTCGCCGCGGCGGCGGTTCTCGTCGTAGTTGATATAGGCCCAGCAGAGGCCCGCCATCTGGCCCTCGCCGGTTTCCACCACGAACAGCCCGCGCGGGTCGAACCAGGGCTGGCCCAGGTTTTCTGTTGCCCGGTCGCCCCCGGCGGCGCTCGCCTGTGGATTGCGGTGGTCGGTGAAGGGAGCCGCGAGGATGGCGCGGACGGCGGCGAGGTCGTCCCGGCGGAAGGTGCGGGTGTGGAACCCGGAGGGATAGACGGGCGCAGGCACCTCCACGGCGGGCGGCAGGCGCAGGCGCATATAGGTGCGCACCGGCTCGTAGCCCAGGCGGGCCAGCCAGGCGTTCGCTTCTTGCAGGCGCACATCGGTGGCGTAGTCAATCCAGGCGACCCCCAGGCGGCGCGCCCGATCCAGGACCTGCTCGGCTAGCCGCATGCCGATGCCGTGCCGCCGCCAGGCCGGGTGGACCACGACCCAGCCCCAGGCGCCTTCGTCGTCCGGCTGGTGATACACATCGCCGTAGCCCACGATCTCCCCGGCGGCGTTGAGCGCCACCACGCGGTTGCCAGCACCGCCCGACTGCTCGACCCAGTGCTGGAACTCGGCTTCGCTGGTGCCTTCGTCGGCCTGGTCCACGGCGTCGGCGGCATTGATCAGGCGGACGACGGCGGGGATGTCGTCTAAGTTCATCGAGCGGAGGCGCACGGCGCCCGCCCGGTCAGGGTCGTCAGCGGCCATGGCGCACGGGGCGGGGGCGCACCTGGAGCCGTCCTTGCCGGTCGCTCGCCTGGCCTTCGGAGACCACCGCGAACCGGTGCGGATCGGCAGGCGCGAAGGCTCCGGCCAGGGTGCCGGTTTCCAGCTTGGCTTGCGCCTCAGCCAGCAGATCGTCTTCGGCGGGCGTGTAGGTCTGCCAGGTGAAGGTCCAGCCGCGCTCGATGCCATGCACATGGATTGTGCGGAAGGCGAGGGGATAGCTGCTCAATGCGGGCGCGGCGATATGCAGGCGGCCCTTGAACTGATCGACCCGGCTCAC
>JAICKM010000747.1 GCA_025927935.1 Chloroflexia bacterium
GCGGCGACGTCGGGGCCGGTGCCTCTTTCGCTGCCCCTAAAGGGGCAGCCGGGCCACTAACCGGCGGGACCGCGCGCCGGCGCGGTGGCACCGGATCTACGCCCCCTCGCCGTCATCACCCGCGGGCATGTAGCCCGGCAGATCGGCAGCGGCACCGGCGGGGAGATGTTGGGCGAGAGCCTGCGTCAAGATCTGCTGCCGGCTGGCAAAGGTGAGGTCGCCGCGCGTCCGTTCGAGCACGCCGCGCACCATGTCGGTGGTGCGCCGCAGCCCGTTGGTCACGGCATCGGGATAGTCGATGGTCACCAGCAGGCTATAGATCTCCTCCATAACCCCCAGCACCTCTTCACCGCGCGCCAGTTCGCCGTGGCGGATGATGTCGAGCACGTAGCGGCGCATCTCGCCCGCCGCCTCGCCCAGGCCGTTCAGGTAGGGCGCGGCCTCGACCCCCAGTTCCGCCGGCTCCGGCACGGTCTGCCCGGCCACGACCGCGTGGATGATGCTGGCTTCGGCGAATTCCTTCTGCGCGTCCTGCACATAGCCGGTCCAGTAGATGTCGGGCGCCGCGGCCAGCGTGGTGCGGGTGGCGGCCACCTGGGCGGCGGCCTCGGCCAGCAGTTCGCGCGCCCGGTCAAACTCGGCGCGGTGCGTGGCGCGCACCGATTGGGCGCAGTTGCGGATCGTGGCCCGCGAGTCGGCCAGGGCCTTTTCGCGGGCGCTGTTCTTGGCTTCCAGATCGTGCAACAGCGCGTCGCCGATCTGCTCCAGGTGCCGGTTAATGTTCACGCCGCTGCTCATTCGGCCTTCGGCGGCGTGCGTTCGCTCTTATTCGCCGGGGGCGCATACCCGCGGCTGCTGCGGCGCCGGGCGGGACCGGCGGGGGCCACCGGCATCTTCACTTCGGGCTGCCGATTCGTCCGCGCTGCCACGGTGCCGCGCGCCTTCTTGCCGCCGGTCGGCGCCGGAGGCTGCCGGCGCTCGCGCACGGCGCGCACCACAAACCAGGCGACCAGGGCCAGGATGATCAGCGCAATCGGGATGTCGAGCGGGCGCAACGCCTCGCGCACATCGCGCGGGTTCCAGGTCCAGCCGGCCCACGCCAGCAGGAACGACCAGGGGAACGAGCCAAGGAAGGTGTAGAGCAGGAACTTGGGGAAGTTCATGCGGGCCACGCCGGCCGGGAAGGAGATAAAGGTGCGCACAACCGGCACCAGGCGGGAGAAGAAGGCTGTCGCCTCGCCCCAGCGCGCGAACCAGCGGTCCGCGGTGTCCAGGTGGTGGGGGTTGATCAGGATGTACTTGCCGTACTTTTCGATCAGCGGGCGCCCGCCGAGAGCGCCGACCCAGTAGGCCAGCGCCGAGCCGAGCGTGCAACCGATGGCGCCGACCAGCCCGGCAATCACCAGATCGAACCAGCTATGGACCAGATAACCGCCCGCGAGGGGCATGATGACCTCGCTGGGCAGGGGGATGCAGGCGCTCTCAATCGCCATCATGACCACGACGCCGACCCAGCCGACGGTATGATACAACCCGTCGAGAAATGCCCAGAGCTGATTTTCCAAACCGTGCAAAAACTCCAACCGCGGATCCTCCTGTATCCCCTCGACGATCAAACGATCCAACCCGGTGCCGGAGGCCACATCCATCCGGGCACATCGGGCTTATTGTACCCGATAGCAAGGCGGCAAGCAAGCGTCCTCGACTCGCATCGGCTTATAAGTGCACCACGAAGTCGCGAAGAACGCGAAGACGATTTATACTAGGTTTTTCTTCGCGCTCTTCGCGGCTTCGTGGTGCAGAGTATGGCTGGATGAACAAGTGTGAGATCCCTCTCGGCGCGAAAACCGCTGCTCGCTTGCCCGGTCGCCGTGTTCAGCCGCGGTGCGTTTGCGCGCGCCAGCGGCTCTCGGTATCCGGGGAGGCAAAGATGGGAGTAAACACACCCGTCCACTTATGCGGGATGTCGGCTGCCGCAATCGCCTGATTGCCCGGATAGCTCAGGCCGGGCGGCGCGGGTTGAGTGCCGGCTTGCTCCCAGGGATTATCGATGAACAGGCGCAGGAAGTTGCCGTGTACGTCCACGCTGTAGCCCACCAGTAGCACGTCGTGCTGGCCGATGCCCAAGCGGTTGGGGTTGATGAGGATCACCGTGGGCGCGCCCAGGTCGATAGCCGCAGCGAGGTCGGCGGGCGTGCCGTAGCCATACGAATGGGCCAGAAAGCCGAAGCGGCGGGCCATGGCCCCGTTCTGGTTCTCGAAGGTGCCGCCAAAGAACGGTACTTTCAGCATCTGTGAGAACAGGTTGCGCGGGGTGTCGTAATTACCGAAGCGCATCGGGTCGTAGACCGAGAGCGCCATTGAAGTCGAGAATGCCCCGCAGCCCATAGAGTTGTTGTAGGTATCCGGCGCGGTATTCAACTGAAACAAATGCACCGGATCGCGTGGCAACCGGTGTACCACTTCACCGGCGCTCGGGTCGGCCATAATGATCGATCCTCCTAATGCGAAAGTGGCCGGCGTAGCGGGCAGGGTAACAAAAAAGCCCAGACCATGAAGGTTTGGGCTTGGGGAGCGGGCGATGGGATTCGAACCCACGACATTCTGCTTGGGAAGCAGACACTCTGCCAACTGAGTTACACCCGCGAGCAGGGCCGGTGCGCCGCCGCACACCTCATAAAGAGAGAGCGCGGGCACAACGGTTACTTGCGAGGTTCATTTTACCATAATCCACACAGTTCGTCAACTGCCGGCGGTGCGCGATCGGGGCACCCGCGGATCGCGCCAGGCGCGTTACCTTGATCCGCAGGCGCTTTTTGGGTACAATCAGGCGCTGCCCCGGCATTAGCAGGCAGCCACAGGAGTAGACATCGGGCAGCCACTCCTTGCGTGCGCTGCTATCGGGAGGAACTTGTTTTGGTCAACCGTTCGATTGCACTTACCCGCCTTGTTGCCTTCGCTCTGGGGCTGTTGCTCCTGGGCGCTGTTACCGCCTGCGGCGAGACCGCCGCGCCTACCGCTACTCCGGTGCCGGTCGTGGCACCCACCGCCACCGTGCCCAGCCTTAGCGTACCCCCGGCCGTGGAGACCAGCGCACCCGCGGGCCTGACGCCGGGTGTGGCCGCGCCCATAGCGACCGGCGCGGCGCCGCTCCCGCAAAGCACGACCGTGCCCGGCCTGACCCCGGCGCCGTAGCCCCCGGTAGGCGCCGGGCCGGTCGCGCGGCCTAGCCCCCGGTAGCGGGCCCGGCATCACAAGGCAGGCGCACGGTTCGTTTTAGGGGGAGAGACGGCATACCGGGCCGGGCGAATGGCCGTAGCTGTTTCGCAGCTACGCGGGATGGGCGCCCCAGATCCCGCAGCGTCTGCTTCGCGTATCCTGAACCCCTTTCGCTCGCCTTTGCCCCGGCCTACCCGGTCGATCCACGCGGGCGCAATACCCACCCGCGAGTTGCTAAGAGGATTGCATGGCTAGTAAGCTGGTA
>JAICKM010000412.1 GCA_025927935.1 Chloroflexia bacterium
CACCGAGTAGAAGGTGTTTCCCGAGGCATCGTAAGCTCCAGGTGCGGGCAGGTGGGCGATGGCCCGCCCCGCCGGATCGTCGAGGCTGTACCGCCAGCCCGGCCCCGCGGGCCGATCCCCGGCGAACAGCAGGCCGTTGGGACCGCAGAGCGTGAAGGGGCGGCTGTTGACCACAGTGCGCGTGCCCGTGGTCCAATCGAAGGCCACGGTACCCGCATCGTCGTCGGCCACCAGCACCACATTGGGCCGGGTGGTGTCGAAGCAGAGCGGCCGGTGCAGGTCCGGCAAGGTGATGCCGGTGTCTTGCCAGTCAGGCACGACCAGGGGGACTGGGGCCGCTCGGCCGGGCAGGGCCGGCACCCCGGCCAGGAGGAACAAACCGAGCAGGAGCAACCCAAACGTGCGCCGGCTGCGGGCGCGCCAGTTGTTGATCATGAAATCCCTTCCTTGACTGTTTGGAATTTATAGACGGTCCAGGCCCGATAATGCGGGATCATCCGCGCGGTGTCCGCCGCTCGACCTCAGCGGCCGCGCCATCGATTGCTAAAACCACGCCTATGCTGGTTAAGTCGCTTTGTGGCGGGCGGGTTACGCGCGTGCCGCTAGCTGCCCGGCCAGGCTGTCGTGGCGTTGCTACTGCTACTAACGTGGCGCCCGTAGCCCGGTTGCAACTCGCCAGGTGTCTGCCCCCGGGGCGGCGTCCACCGAAAGGCGGACGGAAGAGGCGCCCTTTGCTCGATGTTTCTTGCCGGGAAGGCGGCTATACTGGTAGGGAACCCCTATGGTTGCCTATACGTGATTTATCCAAGGAGCCTCAAAGTGGATCTTAAACCATACAACAACTCCAGCATGATCGGGGGCATCGTCCTCATCGTCCTGGGCTTGATCTTTTTCGCCGCCACCCAGGGCGCCTTCAGCCTGGACTGGGGCAATATCTGGCCCGCCTTTGTCATACTGGCCGGCGTGGTTATGCTCGCCAGGGCATTCTCGACCGCCAATTCAGTGGAACGCAGCGGCAGCGCAATCGGGGGCACGCTCGTGACCCTGTTGGGTGCGCTCTTCTTCGCGACGACCTTCGGTGTGATCTCCTGGGGCCTCTGGCCGGTGTACCCGCTCATCGTGGCGGCGGCGCTGCTGGCGGGCTATTTCGCCTCGGCTCGCGAAAACAGCCGCCTGCTGGTGCCCGCGGCGGTGCTGGCCCTCGTCGGCATCGTCTTCCTCGGCCTGGACATCACCGGCGCCGGCTACCGGGCGATTGGGCAGCTATGGCCGATCTTCCTCATCATCGCGGGCGTGCTGGTGCTCGCGCAGGGGTCGCGCCGCCCGAAACTCGGCTAACCAGCATAGTGGACCGGGCGCCGGACTTGTGGTTCGGCGTCCGGCCTGTATCCGGTCGTGTGGCGTTTCCTCTGACCGTAGGGAATTCGGCCTCGGTGTAGTATGTTCTATCATCGTAGCGAACTACTGGCGGGTACCCTCGCCTGACAGGGCAAGAAGGCTAAGGTGAAGCGTTGAGCACCGGAGAATTGGGCTCCCCGCCGGACAGCGCGGAGCGCGAATTTGTGCGGCTGTCCCAGCGCACGCAGATCGCGCGGATGCGCCGGTTGGTCGCGGCGGCCCTGGCCGCCTATGATCTGCCGCCGGCTCGCCTGACCCTGCTGGCCCATCGCTTCAACACCACCTTCCACGTGGACACGGACGACGGCGCCCGCTACGTCTTGCGCATCAACCGGGCGGGCGCACCCACGGTGGAAACCGTCGGCTCCGAACTGGCCTGGCTGGCTGCTCTACGGCGCGACACGCCTCTGGAAGTGCCCGCGCCGGTGCCCACGCGGGCGGGTCCCCTGCTTACCGTGGCCGCTGCCCCTGGCGTGCCCCAGCCGCACATCTGCGTGCTGTTTCGCTGGATGCCCGGCCACCTCTTGCGGCACGGGCTGACGCCGCGCCACATGGAGCGCGTGGGCGTGTTGATGGCCCGGTTGCAGGATCATGCCGCCCACTGGCAGCGGCCGCCGGGCTTTACGCGGGGCCGCGTCGATTGGCCCGTCGCCATGGGCCGGACGTTGCCGGACCCATACGGCCCGCAGGTCGTCGCCTACATCGAAACCCTGATAGCAGACACCCTCTCGGCGGCGGAGGCGGCGCCGGTGACGGAAGCGCTGGCGCGGGTGCGTGCGGCGGTGCTGGCGCTGGGCCAGGGGCCGGACGCCTTTGGGCTGATCCACGCCGATCTCCATTACGGCAATCTGCTCTTTTCCGGAGACACGGTGCGGGCGATTGATTTCGATGATTGCGGGTTTGGCTTCCGGCTGTTTGATTTCGGAGTGATGTTGAGCGCCGTCCTGGATTGGCCGGACTATCCCGCGCTGCGGGCGGCGCTGCTGGCGGGCTACCGCCGGGTGCGCGCGCTCTCCGCCGAACACGAAGCCCACCTGGATGCGTTTATTGCCCTGCGCCTGGTGCAAGACGCGCTCTGGATCCTGGAATGGCGGCAACACCCGGCGCTCGGTGCGGATTGGGCGGCCCAGGCCCGCGAGGTGCTGGCGACCCTGGCGGCTTTTCTGGCGACGGGTACCGCCACGCCCAGCGGCTCCTGATTGATCCCGCCCCGCACCCGCGCCGGATATTGGGATGATTTCTTGACACAGACTGGGCCGATATGATATGATTAGTACGCTGTGTATGAAAGCGCAGCGTTTGTTAGGTCGTGAATCGGTGCACGCAGCGCCGGGTTTCCAAGTGAATAGCTCATACTCATCGAGAGGGGTGGAGGGACCGGCCCTGTGAAGCCCGGCAACCCGGCTGTGATCCGCAAGGGCGGCGCAGTCATGGGTGCCAAATCCGTCAGCATGCTCCGGCGTCTGCTGCTGAAAGATGAGAGAGCGGCCCAACCGGCTATTCTCTCATTGTGTAATGCGATGGGAGATTTTTTTTGCACCTGACACGAACCCTCTGGTGGGAAGAGGGCGCACTGGTCCTGATTGATCAACGGCAACTGCCGGGCGCGTATGTGACGCTCCGTTGCACCACGCCGCAGGAAGTCGCCGAGGCGATCCGCGATATGGCCGTGCGCGGTGCCCCGGCCATTGGCTGCGCCGCCGCCTACGGGCTGGCCCTGAGCGCCGCCCGGCACAGCGCCGCCGGATTGACGGCGCAACGGGCGGCCTTGCAGGCGGACGCCGATCTGTTGCGGGCCACGCGCCCCACGGCGGTCAACCTGGCCTGGGCGCTCGACCGGCAACTGGCGCTGGCTCGCGCCTACCGCGGGCCAGACCCGTCGCAACTGGCCGCGCATCTGCTGGCCGAGGCCGAGCAGATCGTCGACGACGACGAGGCGGCGTGCCGGGCGATGGGCGCCCACGGCGCCGGGCTGATCCCGCCGGGCGGGCGCGTGCTGACCCATTGCAACGCGGGCAGCCTGGCGACGGCGGCCTATGGCACGGCGCTCGGCGTGGTGCGCGCGGCCTGGGAACAGGGCCGCCTGGCCCATGTCCTGGTAGACGAGACACGGCCCCGCTTGCAGGGCGCCCGGCTCACCGCCTGGGAGTTGCAGCAGGCCGGGATCCCCTGCACGCTGATTGCCGATAACATGGCGGCGGGCTTCATGCGTAAGGGCGCGGTGAATGCCGTCCTGGTCGGCGCGGACCGCATCGCCGCCAACGGCGATACGGCCAACAAAATCGGAACTTACGGGGTGGCGGTGCTCGCGCGAGCGCACAACATCCCGTTTTATGTGGTCGCCCCCGTCTCGACCGTGGACCTGCAACTGGCGGACGGGGATGCCATCCCCATCGAAGAGCGCGCGGCGGAAGAGATGACCCACCTGGGCGGGGAGCAGTTGGCCCCGGCGGGCGTGGCGGTCGCCAACCCCGCCTTCGACGTGACGCCGCACGAACTAATCACGGCTATCGTGACCGAGCACGGCGTGCTTTACCCGCCGTTCGCCGCCGGATTGCGCGCCGCCGTGGCGGGCGTCCCCATTCATAATGACAGTATAGGAGCGGTTGCTCTTACTAGTGCCGGTCCTGACCGGAGCCATCTGGAGTACGAATGAGCATCATTGTGACCGGTTCGGTCGCCTTTGATAACATCATGGATTTCCCCGGCCATTTTCACGAACATATCCTGGCCGATAAAATCCATATGCTGAATGTCAGCTTCCTCGTCGATACCCTCAAGAAGCAGCGCGGCGGATGCGCCGGCAATATCGCCTATTCCCTGGCCCTGCTGGGATCGCACCCCAAAATCTACAGCAGCGTCGGTCCCGACTTCACCGAGTATGCGCGCCAGATCGAAAGCGTCGGCGTCGATACCGGCATCATCAACGCCATCCAGGATCAGTTTACCGCGACCTGCTTCATTACCACCGACCGCGACAACAACCAGATCACCGGGTTCTATCCGGGCGCCATGGCCCGCGATGCCCAGCTTTCGCTGGCGCCGCTCGGCCTGGGGTCCGAGGATCTGGTGGTGATCTCGCCGACCGAGCCGCAGGCCATGACCCGCTTTGCGCGGGAATGCCGGGCGAGCGAAGTACCGTATGTCTATGTCCCCGCCCAGCAGATTATCAGCCTGAGCCGCGAGGATCTGCTGGCGGGCATCGAAGGCGCCCGCGTCATCATTGCCAACGACTATGAGTACGAGATGATGCACAACAAGACTGACCTGACGGCCGCCGATATGCTGCGCCATGCCGAAGTCGTGGTGACGACGCGGGGCGAGGCCGGGTCGGTGGTGCGTACCCGCGATGCGGAGTATGCCATCCCGATTGCCCAGCCGCGCGAAGTCGTCGATCCCACGGGCGCCGGCGATGCTTATGCCGCCGGGTTCGTTCATGGTCTGACCCAGGGCTTCGATCTCGAAGTCACAGGGCGGATCGCCGCGCTAGCCGCGGTGTATGTGATCGAATATTACGGTACCCAGGCTCATTCCTATAGCCGCGCCGAATTTGCCGCGCGGTATGCCGAGAACTTCGGCGCGCCGATTCATTTGTAGCCATGACGCCTGCTCGAGGCCACCTGGCAGCCCGGTAATGAGAGTGTAGCCATGACGCCTGCTCGAGGCCACCTGGCTTAACGTTAACTCAGTTATCAGCTACAGCGCATTTAGAACCGATTATTCGCCTCTATACAGGCAGACCGGCGACCGGTACTGCTAAAGGAGTTGTACGACACATGGTTTCGACTGTTGAGAACCGCCCGTTGACCGGGGCGGATTATGATGTCCGCGATCTGAGCCTGGCCGACAAGGGCCGGCTGCGCATCGAGTGGGCCGCCAAGGAAATGCCCGTGCTGGCCCTGCTGCGCGAGCGCTTCGCCAAGGAGCAGCCGCTGAAGGGCAAGCGCCTGTCGGCCTGCCTCCACGTGACCGCCGAGACGGCCAACCTGGCCCTGACGTTACAGGCAGGCGGCGCCGAACTCGTGCTTTGCGCCAGCAACCCGCTGTCCACGCAGGACGACGTGGCCGCCGCGCTGGTCAAGCACTTCAACATCCGCACCTACGCGATCAAGGGCGAGGATACCGCTACGTACTACAAGCACATCGCGGCGGCGCTGGCGCACCGCCCGCAGATCACGATGGACGACGGCGCCGACCTGGTATCCGCGCTCAACTTCATCGAGCTGGGCCGCCTGGGCGATGTGCACCCGGTCGTGCGTGAGTGGGCGGAGACGCTGACCGACGCCGAGCGGCGCGAACTGTTCCAGAACATCCTGGGCAGCAGCGAAGAGACGACGACCGGCGTGATCCGCCTGAAGGCGATGGCGAAGGACGGCGTGCTCAAGTTCCCGGTTATCGCCGTGAACGAGTCCGACACCAAGCACCTGTTCGACAACCGCTACGGCACCGGCCAGAGCACCCTTGACGGCGTGCTGCGCGCCACCAACATCCTGCTGGCGGGCAAGGTCGTGGTCATCGCCGGCTACGGCTGGTGTGGCCGGGGCGTGTCGAGCCGCGCGCGCGGCCTTGGCGCCCGTGTCATCGTCACCGAAGTCAACCCGGTGCGCGCCCTCGAAGCGGTCATGGACGGCTTTGAGGTGCAGAAGCTGGAAGACGCCGCCTGCGAAGGCGACATCTTCATCACCGTCACCGGCGATCTGAACGTGGTCGACCGGGCACACATCGCCAACATGAAGGACGGGGCTATCGTCGCCAACAGCGGCCACTTCAACGACGAGATCAACATCCCGGCGCTGCGCGAGCAGGCGACGGCGGTACGCACCGTGCGCGATTTTGTCGAGGAGTTTACGCTCCAAGACGGGCGCCGCGTGTACCTGCTGGGCGAAGGCCGCCTGATCAACCTGGCCGCCGCCGAAGGCCACCCGGCGAGCGTCATGGATATGAGCTTCGCCAACCAGTCGCTGGCTGCTGAGTACCTGGTCCAGCACCAGGG
>JAICKM010000925.1 GCA_025927935.1 Chloroflexia bacterium
GAGCAGACAAGCTGTGTCGCCGAATCCGATCCGGCCCCAAGCACTGCGTCAATAACCAGTTCGCCTAACGGCTTCAAGCCAAACTTCATCTGTAGCCATCCATCTTCCCCATAGTCGAGATCGAGACTACTGATAGGTGCATAAAGATCTAATACTTTCGGGCGCGATTCGCGCCTGTGACGGGATGGCAATTATTAGATCTTAATGCGCCGATCAGTAAAATCTGCGCCGGCCTCTTGGCCGACCCGCGTATCGAGTGCGGCTAGCAGGTGATATAGACGGATAATGTCTGCTACATCACCCTCCCCCGTAATCCGGCCCTGAAACAATCCTGCTCGTGCGCTCACTTCCATCACGATCGGATGGGCGTCGCCTTCGCGATAGGCAACCGGATAGGGGGGAACCCAGAATCCCAGCGTAACATCGCCCAGCTTCAAGCCGTCGTCATCCATCCCAGCGCCTCCCGCATGGCTATTTATAACGCCAGAACGCCCTGCTGGGTGACAGCAGGGCGCGGAGGCGAGAGCAGGCAACGTGGTCAAACTGCACTGGCTACCTGCACATCTGCGGTGATCTCCAGAGCCAGGCGCGGGTTCCACATCGGCCCGGCGGCGGCCTGCACCACGTCGGCGCCCGCTTGCCGATAGGCGCGGTAATCGGCGGGAGTCATCACGCCGCCCACGCCGATAATGCCCCAGGCGCCGCCCGACTCGGCGCGCAAGGCCGCCAGCCGCTGCACCACGTCCAGGCCCATGTCGCGGATCGCCGCGCCGCAGATGCCAGCGCGCGCCCGGCCTGCGCCCGGCAGCGCCGGGGTGCCGCCAGCATCCACCACCGGGTACGGCACGGCGTTGATAGCCGAGAACCCGGCGACAAAAGGCGCCAAGGCCGCCACCAGGGCCGCCAGCGCGTCCTGTCCGGCGGGAGTGGCCGGGTAGCTGCCCAGCTTGACCAGCAGCGGCCGGTCGGGCACGCGCTCGCGGATGGCTGCGCACACGGCGCGCGCCGCTTCGATGTCGTGGCAGAGCAACCCGTGGCCGCCCACATTCGGGCAGGACAGGTTAGCCTCCAGGATCGGCGCGCCGGCTGCGGCGGCGAGGGTGGCGGTATGGGCGAAGTCGGCGGCGAATTGCGCGGGGCCGTCGCCGGGGTCCACCGTGCCGACCACCGAGACGACCAGCGCCTGGCCCGGCCCCGCGGCGGCCAGCGCCCGCCCCACATCGGCCTGCCAGACGGCCACCGGCTGGGCCGGCATACCGAACGAGTTGGTGATGCTCAGGGTGCCCACCTGGACCGCAGGCACCATGCCGTTGCCCGCGAACGGGTGCGCGGTCAGCCGGGGCGGCGCCGCGCCGGTGTCGCGCAACGGCGCATCCGGCGCCACCCGCAACACATTGGGGAACGGGTGCGCGGGCCAGGGCCGGCTGCGCACCGTCTTATAGTGGCAGAGATCGTAGCCCCAGCGGAAGGCCGCCGCCACATACGCGGCATTGAGCAGCGGCCCTGCCGGGATGCCGAAGGGCACGGCCAGAGGCAGGCCAAGAAAGTGTTCAGGCGCGACCTCGCCCGGTTCCGGCGCGCTGCCTGAGCGGCGCTCCCGTGCCGGCGGGTCCGTGGCAAACAGGCCAAACGGCCCCTGGTCGTAGTTCGCCTGGTAGCTCAGGTTGGGGTTATAAAACGGCACAGACTCCTGGGTCACACACGCTCCATTTCCAGCGCCGGGCGGGCCAGCACGGCCACATCCGCCGCGCAGAGGAACCGGGTCAGCGCCGTCACGGCCAGGCTAAACGTACCGCCCGCCGCCGCCGTGGCAACCAGACCCACACCCGGCAGCAACAGACGCGCTTCCAGCAGCCGGGGCGCGGGCGCATCCTCGTCCTCCGGCGCGTCGGGCGTGTACTTCACCAGCAACACGGGCGCCCCGGCCTCGGCCAGCGCCGCGCTATCGAGATCGGCGGGCGTGCTCGGCGCGGTCCAGTGGCGCACATCGCCGGCCCAGCGCGCGGCGGCGACTTCGTGGCGCACCCGCCCCACCGGCAGCCGCACATACTTGAGCCGATCCAGATCGGCGCCCAGCGCCTGGAGGTCGGCGTAGCTGCGGTTCAACGCGCCATGCACCCCGGCCAGCAAGCTCCGTTCCAGCAAATCGATCAGCGCGGCGCCGTCCGCGCCCACGACCAGCCCTTGCAGCAGATCCGCCCGCGTGGCCCAGTAGCTGCGCCCCAGCAGCGCGGCGACGGCCGGGTCGGCGGCCCGCTCCAGCTCCGTGAAACCGGCGCGGTCGAGGAACTCCTGCAATGCACGCAACAAGCCGTGGCGCACCCGCGCCTGTGCTGCCGTTACCCGTGGATCGCCAGCGGCTATCGGACCGGGCACCAGCATCAGGGTTTGGCGGCGCTCGCGGCCGGGGGCCGGGGTCTTCAACTCGCTCAATTTCAGGTGCTGCATGGGTTGCCTCCTCCGTGCGTCAGGCAGAAAAAAGGGGACGGGTCCCGCGGACCGCATCCCCCAACGTGCTATGTTTGC
>JAICKM010001063.1 GCA_025927935.1 Chloroflexia bacterium
AATCTTGACAGTGCGCGGGCGGCTGTGCTATAATTTTCGGGCACTTCACAATTGAATAGCATTCCAGGCTCTTATCAAGAGAGGTGGAGGGAAACGGCCCGATGAAACCCGGCAACCAGGCGGACCCGCCCAGGTGCCAATTCCGACGGAGCGATCTGTGAGATAAGGGAGTGGTTGGAATCTACAGTGTTAGCATCCTGCCCCTCGTCTTAGAGGGGCCTTTTTTATGCCCGCGGCATTACCTGGTAGGTGGGTGATCCGGCGGCAGGGTAGCTTGGTAGGCCGGGGATGGCCTCGGTGATCGTCGGTGCCCGCGAGGGCAGTAGGTAATTTAGGTAGGTGAAACATGACGGAATCTGCGTATCTGGCGGCTTTACGCGATCGGGTATTGGTGTTTGACGGCGCGATGGGCACCTCGGTGCAGCGCTATGATCTGGACGCCGAGGCGTTCGGCGGCTGCATAGGTTGTAACGATTATCTGCCGATGACCCGGCCCGAGATCATCGAGGAAATCCACGCTTCTTTCATGGAAGTGGGCTGCGATGTGCTGGAGACGGATACCTTCGGCGGCAACCGGCTCAAGCTGGACGAGTACGGGCTGGGCGCGCGCACCCATGAGATCAACTTCGGCGCCGCGCAACTGGCCCGCCGCGTGGCCGACCGCTACAGCACGCCCGACCACCCCCGCTTCGTGGCCGGCTCGATGGGGCCGACCGGCATGTTGCCTTCGTCGGATGATCCCACGCTCAGCAACATCACCTTCGACCAGTTGGTCGAGATCTTCTACGAGCAGAGCCAGGCGCTGGTCGAGGGCGGCGTCGATCTGCTGATCATCGAGACCACGCAGGACATCCTGGAACTGAAGGCGGCGATCATCGGCGCGAACCGCTACTTCAAGGCGAGCGGGCGCTGGGTGCCGATCCAGGCGCAGGTGACGCTGGACGTGACCGGGCGGATGCTCCTGGGCACCGACATCGCCGCCGCGCTGACCACGCTGGAGACGCTGGCCGTGGACGTGATCGGCCTGAACTGCTCGACCGGTCCGGAGCATATGCGTGAGCCGATCCGCTACCTAGCCGAGCATTGCAGCAAGCCGGTCTCGTGTATCCCCAACGCGGGCCTGCCGCTGAACCAGAACGGCCAGGCGGTCTACCCGCTGGAGCCGGTACCGATGGCCGAGACGCTGGCCGAGTTCGTCAACGAGTTGGGCGTGGAGGTGGTCGGCGGCTGCTGCGGCACGACGCCGGAGCACCTGGCCGAACTGGTCAAGCGCGTGGGCGGCAAGCAGCGGGCGCCGCGCCAGGTGGCGCGCACCCCGGCCATTTCGAGCGCCATGCGCGCCGTGGAGCTACACCAGGTGCCCGCGCCGCTGATCGTCGGCGAGCGCGTCAACGCCCAGGGCAGCCGCAAGGTGAAGCGCCTGCTGCTGGCGAACGACTACGACGGCATCCTGGGCGTGGCCCGTGAGCAGGTGGAGGGCGGCGCCCACGCGCTCGACGTGACCGTGGCCCTGACCGAGCGCACCGACGAGGACGCGCAGATGGTGGCCGTGATCAAGAAGCTGCGCGCGGGCGTCGAAGCGCCCATCGTCATCGACAGCACCGAGGCCAACGTCATCGAGGCCGCGCTGAAGGCGTATCCGGGCCGTCCGGTCGTCAACTCGATCAATATGGAGCGCGGGCGCGAACGCATCGAAGCCGTGGTGCCCAACGTGGTCGAGCACGGCGCCGCCGTGGTGGTGATGCCCATCGACGAGGTCGGCATGGCGAAGACCGC
>JAICKM010000010.1 GCA_025927935.1 Chloroflexia bacterium
AATCGCCTCGCAGGCGATGCTGGAAAAGCTGGAGCGATGCAACCTGTTCCTGGTGCCGCTGGACAACGAGCGACGCTGGTATCGCTACCACCATCTCTTTGCTGATCTGCTACGACAGCGCCTGCACCAAAGCGCTGCCGTGTCTACAAGGGATGAAAGAGAGGGCGTGGCCGAATTACACATACGCGCCAGCCAATGGTATGAGGACCAGGGCCTGGACCTGGAAGCATTTCACCATGCTGTCGCCGCCCATGATATTGAGCGCGCTGAGCGCCTCATTGAAGGAGCGGGGGTGCCCTTGCACTTTCGCGGCGCGGGTGGCCCGGTACGAAACTGGCTGGAATCGCTGCCGGCGGCAGTGCTGAATGCCAGACCCTCGTTGTGGGTGACGTATGCCTCGGCACTAATGATGACCGGCCAACATACCGCCGTCGAACAGAAACTGCAAGCGGCGGAAGCAGCCCTGCAAGGCACCGAACCAGACGACAAAACCCGCGACCTGGTCGGACGAATTGCATCCATGCGGGCCACGGTGGCTGTCATTCAGCACGATGTCGAAACCCTGCTGGCGCAGTCGCGCCGCGCTCTGGAGTATCTGCACCCCGACAACCTGCCGCTCCGCACTGCCGCTCACTGGACGCTAGGCCATGCCTATCAGCTCCAGGGCGACCGGGCCGCGGCCGGCAGGGCCTATGCCGAAGTCCTATCGATCAGTCAGTCGTTTGGGGCTTCCATCTACACGACAGCGGCTACACTCTGTCTGGGCCAGGTACAGGAAACAGAAAACCATCTGTCGTTGGCAGCCGAAACCTACCGGCAAGCCCTCCGTTTAGCCGGGGATCCGCCGCGACCGATTGCGTCCGAAGCGCATCTTGGCTTGGCCCGTATCTACTACGAATGGAACGACCTGGCTGCCGCCCAACAGCACGGGCAACAATGCGTCCAACTGACGCGGCAGATGGAAAGCGTCGACACCTTCGCGGCCTGTGGGGTGTTGCTCGCCCGCCTGCGGCTCGCCCAGGGCGATGTGGCCGGCGCGGTCGCGGTTTTGGCGGAGGCCGAGCAGTTCGTGCGCCGGCATCACTTCGAGTTTCGGATGCCCGATGTTGCCGGCGCCCAGGTGCTGACATTGCTGCGCCAGGGCCATGTGGCGGAGGCCGCTCATCTGGCCCAAACCTACAAACTCCCCCTCAGCCAGGCACGGGTATACCTGGCGCAGGGCGACCCGGCTACGGCACTTGCGGTGCTTGCGCCGCAGCGCAAGCAGATGGAGGCAAAGAGTTGGGCCGATGAACGGCTCAAGGTGCTGGTGCTCCAGGCGGTCGCGCTCCATGCGCACGGCGAACAGGACAGGGCGGTGCAACTGCTGGGCGAGGCGCTGGCGCTGGCCGCGCCGGGCGGCTTCATCCGGATCTTCGTCGACGAAGGCCCACCCATGGCGGCCCTGCTGCGCGAGGTCGCGAAACACGGCACCGCTCCGAACTATGTTCGTCAATTACGGGCAGCCTTTGGGGAAGCTGAAGGCCCAATGCCTATCACTCAGCCTTTGATCGAGACACTGAGCGAACGTGAACTTGAGGTGCTGAGGCTGCTCGGAACCGACTTGACCGGCCCGGAAATTGCCCGCAGCCTCATAGTATCCCTGAACACCCTGCGTACGCACACCAAAAACATTTACACCAAGATCGGGGTCAACAGCCGTCGGGCGGCTGTCCGCCGGGCTGAGGAACTCGACTTGTTATAACGAACCTACCAACATCGCCCCCAGCCCTGACAGGTTTGTCGAACCACCTGCCGGGGCTTTTTATTGCCCTCACCGCAGCCCGATCAATAAATCACCACATCCATCACCACAGGTGGTGATGACGCCTCACCACATTAGTTTGTATGCTCTGGTGGAAGGAAAGAACCGCTGCCACCATGAGGAGCTTCAGCTATATGAGGAAAATATACGAGGCGCAAAATGAGTGAAACATTCGCGGCACCTGAGGATCATTACGAGCCAGGACTTTATGAAATCCGCATCAAGGGCCACCTGGATGACCAGTGGGCCGCCTGGTTTGGGGGCCTGACTCTCACACTGGAAGACAACGGCAATACGCTGTTAACCGGCCTGGTGGTCGATCAGGCCGCGTTGCATGGCTTGCTCAGAAAAGTGCGGGATTTAGGCATGCCCTTGCTCGCGGTCCTGCGCGTGGAACCCAGCCAGACAGAGGCGGCAGATGTTAACCAGTAAATTGAGGCAAGCTGTTTAGAAAGGAGATCTGCCTTTGGAAAATTTGTAGACTACCTGATCCTCCAGGAACAGCATGGGCGACCACGCTTTTATGCAAGTTCCATTCAATGAAACGTGTTAACATCGGAAATAGTCAAAAAGGAGCAAATACGATGACTAGCAAAGAAGGAATGAATACGTACAGAATGACCGCAAGAGTCGTGGGAGTGATGTACCTCGCGGGATTCGTTGTCGGCATTGTGGGGAACGGACTCATCCAATCCATAATTGGAGGCCCGGATCACCTTTCCACGGTTTCCGCGAACAGTATGATGCTGGCAATCGGCGCACTACTCTGGTTGATGGCCGTCGCCGGCGACGCGGCTCACGGGGTTCTGATGTTCCCGGTCCTCAAGCAACACAGCGAGCGCATCGCCTTCGGCTACCTCGCTACCCGGATCGTCGACGCCGTCTTTATTGCCGTCTTCGTGCTCTTCATGCTACTGCAAATACCGCTCGGTAGCGAGTACCTGAAAGCAGTGGCCCCCAACACTTTCTACCTGCAAGCCCTGAGCACGCTGTCCATACAGGCGAACCTTTACGCCTACGATATCGCCATGATCGCGCTTGGGCTAGCTGGTATGATGCTTTGCTACCTGTTCTACAGCGCACAGTTGGTTCCTCGTTGGCTCGCCATCTGGGGCCTGGTGGGATACGCGATCATTTTTTGCGGCATGGTGTCGGAAGTCATGGGGTCCGGCCTGGGGCTGGTTTCCTCAATTCCGGGTGGCCTGTGGGAGGTGTTCATCGGCGGGTGGCTGATCGTCAAAGGGTTCAACTCATCGGCAAAGCTAGCGCAGGGTACCAAAACCAGCAACCCGGTAGAACCACTTGTGCCACACCTGGATCCCGCCAAGGCGTAAACGTCAAACTGTGGGGAAAACATGCTCTTGACGCCGGCTCCATAGAAGCGATGCCACACGGACAGGGACTGCGCTTTTGAGCCGGCGCCTGAAGAAAGGATAGCCAAATGAAAGCGATTGTATATACAAAATACGGAACACCGGATGTTCTTGAGCTCAAAGAGGTAGAAAAACCCACGCCCAAAGACAATGAAGTCTTGATCAAAGTTCACGCGGCATCTGTAAATGCGGCTGACCTCCACTTCCTGAGCGCCGATCCGTTCTTGATCCGCCTGTCCGCTGGGTTTCTAAAGCCTAAACACACGATACTTGGCGCGGCCATCGCGGGGCGGGTGGAAGCGATTGGCCGGAACGTCAAGCAGTTTCAACCAGGGGATGAAGTCTTCGGGGACATATCGGGGTGTGGTTTGGGCGGTTTTGCCGAATATGTATGTGCCGTTGAAGCTGTTTTGGTGTTGAAACCGGCCCATATATCGTTCGAGGAAGCAGCGACGGTGCCGATGGCGGCAATCACCGCGTTGCAAGGGCTTCGCGATAAGGGACAGATTCAGGCGGGGCAAAAGGTTCTGATTAATGGCGCGTCGGGGGGGTGTGGGGACCTTTGCGGTGCAGATTGCCAAATCGTTCGGGGCTGAGGTCACCGCCGTGTGCAGCACGGAGAAGATGGACCTGGTGCGCGGGATCGGCGCAGACCAGGTCATTGATTACACGCAAGAAGATTTCACCCGAAATGGCCGGCGTTATGACCTGATTCTGGCCGCGAACGGCTATCATTCGATTGCAGATTATAAGCGGGCGTTAAGTCCCAAGGGAATTTATGTCATGAGCGGCGGTACCGGGGCGCAGATGTTCCAGGCGATGCTACTAGGCCCCTGGATTTCCCTGACCGGCCGGCAGAAAATGGGTAACTTGCTGGCGAGACCGAGCATTAGCGATTTGGTTTTTCTGAAGGAGCTACTTGAAGCCGGTAAAGTAGTACCTGTGATAGACAGACGTTACACATTAAGTGCGGTTCCTGAAGCGCTCCGGTATCTGAGAGCAGGACGCGCCAAAGGAAAAGTCGTCATCACCGTGGAACAGAATGCAAAGACCTGACGAAATGTTGCTGGAGAACAAGGTGGCCGTGATCTACGGCGCGGGCGGATCGATTGGCGGAGCCGTGGCCCGCGCCTTTGCCCGTGAAGGGGACAAGGTCTTCCTCGCTGGGCGCACCCAGGCGAAGCTCGACGCGGTCGCCGCCGCGATTCGCGCGCAGGGCGGCGGGGCGGACACCGCCGTCCTCGACGCGCTCGACGCACAGGCGGTTGCAGTGTATATTGATGGCGTGGTGGCGCAGGCCGGGACCATCGATCTCTCATTCAACCTCATCTCGTATGGCGATGTCCAGCAGCCGCTGGCAGAGATAGCAGTGGAGGATTTCCTGCGTCCGACCACGACGGCAGTGCGGACGCATTTTCTGACGACCCACGCGGCGGCCCGGCACATGATCCGCCAAGGGTCGGGCGTGATCCTGGCGTTCGGGGGTGGGGGCCCGCAAACCCGGCCCAATCTGGGTGGCTTCAAGATCGCGCTCGACGCCCTGGCGGGGCTGCGCCGCCAGTGGGCCTGCGAGCTTGGCCCGCACGGCATCCGCGTCGTCACAGCGATCGTGGACTAGCGGCAAAGACGGGGCGTGCCCCGCCAGCGGAGGGATGGGCGTGCAATCGGAAGTAGAGCCGGGGCAGCTTGCGGATGGGTTACTGCGCGCCTACGGGATTACCGCGCGCACTATCGCGCCGGGGCCGCGCGGCTTTGTAGCAGTGACGTATATTGTGGATGCCGCCGGGGGGCAACGGCTGTTTGCCAAAGTCCTGCCCGCTGCCGCCCATCTGGTCCACCTGCCCGCCACGCTAGCCGTCCTGGCCGAACTCCATGCGCGCGGCATCGCGGTGAATCGCCCGCTCCGCACCAGCGCGGGGCAATGGACGGTCCCGCTCGCCGAGCGGACCCTGGTCCTGTTCGATTTCATCCCCGGTCGCTCCGGCCATGGGTTCCATTATGATTTTGCCGAGTTCGTCACCCTGCTGGCCCGCATTCACCAGGCGATCCCGCCTATCCCTACAGTCCTGCCGCGCGAGGCGTTTGGCCTGCCGTTTGCCGCGGACTTCCAGCGGTATCTGGCCGGGCTGGCCGCCCCGCCGCGCACCCCCGTGCAAGCCGATCTGCGACGGCTCCTGGCCCCATACCAGGCCGCCATGGCGACCGATTGGGCCACCCTCCAGGCCCTGGCCGCGGGCAGCCGGGCCACGCGCTGGGTGCCCCGACTCACGCACAGCGACGCGCCCGGCGACAACGTCATTATCGGCGCGGACGGCCGGCTCTACCTCGTAGACTGGGACGACCTGATGCTCGGCCCGCCTGAACGCGACGCCTGGTTCCACCTGAACGCCCGCGAGGCGGCGGCGTTTCTCCAGACCTACCGGCAGACCTTCCCAGACTACCAACCCAACGCGACGCTGCGGCGGTTTTACATCTTCCGGCGGTTCTTTGAGGATCTCACCGGCTATCTCATCGAAATCGCGGACAGCACGGCGCCGGTCCACCAGGCGAAAAACCTTGCCGATCTAGAGCAGACCTGCTTTACCTGGCTGTGGCCGCTCATGCACGACGAAGGGGCAACCGGGATCAGCGCCGGGCCGGCCCGTTAGAATCGTCACCGCCAACCAAACGAGACACACGAAACACCGTCCTCAACAGCTATCCCACCCCCCGCGCGCCGGGGCTTCTCCCCATTCAACGTTTTTTCAACACCCCTCTTTTTATAATCAGGGTAATCGCGGCTTTCGTGGCCCCGTGAAAGAAGCCCACGCCCGGCCCAACACCGGGGCACATTTGCCAGGAGGGAAAAGCCTATGTCCGCGGAACATCGTTATCTTCGCCCCTTGAATCCGGCTACCGGCGCCCCCGCGCCACAGCCCCGAGGAAATCTCCAAACACGTCAGCGACCTTATCCATTGGGAGCGGGTCGTTGGCTCGTGTTTGCCTGCTGCACCTTCGCCGTGCTGACCGCCATGCTGCTGCTGGGCAGTGGGGTGCACGCCGCCGTCTCACGCCAGGGGTCGCCCGCCGCGCCCCTCACCTGCGGCCAGCAGACCTGGACGACGCAGACGTCGTACCCGGTGACGGTGTACGCGCAGGCGTCGGCCGCGCTGAACGGCATGCTCTATAGCTTCGGCGGCTTGAGCAGCGGCGACATAAGCAACGCTTACCGCTATGACCCGGCGACGGACCAGTGGACGGCGATAAGCCCCTTGACGCAGGCACTCGATGGCGCAAGCGCCGTGTCCGACGGCACCTACATCTACATCCTGGGCGGTAGCTCAGCCGGCAACCCGAGCAACATCCTCAGGCGGTACGATCCCGGGTCGAACACCTATACCACCCTGGCCACCATTCCCCATTTCACCACCAGGGCCACCGCCGTCGTGCTGAACGGCAAAATTTACGTCATCAACGGCTTCAATAACGCCAATACCGTGGACGTCTATACTATCGCCACGAACACCTGGGGCACCAGCCTCTCCTATCCCCAGGGGTTTACCAACGCGAACTCCATGGTGCTCAACGGCTCTATCTACGTGGCGGGCGGCGACGGCGGCGGCTTCCCCACCGACAAGACGTACCGCCTGGACCCCAGCACCGGCACCTGGGACGACGCCGCGATCGCCGACCTGCCCGGACCTCGCTATCAGGCCGCCGGGGACCTGCTGAACGGCCGCTGGATCCTGGCCGGCGGGCGCGGGAACAACGGCGTGTTGCAAGGCGTGATCGCCTGGGACCCCACGACCAACACCTGGACTAATCTGCCCAACATGCCCACCCCCGCGTACAATCCGGGCGCCGCCACGATCAACGGGGCGCTGTATGTCGTCGGCGGGAATGCCGGTGGCGGCGCTACGAGCATCGTGCGGAGCTATACCGAAACCGAGGCCTGTACGGCTACGCCGACCAACACCGTGACCCCGACTAACACGCCGCTGCCGACGCCCACCGTGCCCTGCGGGAACACCTGGACCACGCTGGCGCCGTACCCCATCGCGGTGTCCGCCGAAGCGGTCGTCGCATTGAACGGCATCCTCTACGGCTTTGGCGGCAACACTGGGATCGACGTCACCAACGCTTACCGCTACGACCCGGCGGCGAACCAATGGACCGCGATCGCCTCCTTGCCCCAGGGGCGGGAGGACGCCGGCGCCGTGACCGACGGCACCTACATCTACATCCTGGGCGGCAGCATAGCCGGCAACCCAATGAACACCATCTGGCGCTACGATCCGGTCGCCAATAGCTACACCACGCTGGCCGCCATGCCCCATACTGTGTACGGATCGGGCACCGTCTTGCTGAACGGCAAGATCTACCGCATCAGTGGCTTCAATGCGGGGACGAGTGTGGATGTATACACCATCGCCACAAACACCTGGGCATCCGGTCCGGCCTATCCAAACTCAGTCACCGACCCGAGCGCCATGACCCTCGGCGGTTTTATCTACGTCGCCGGCGGCGGCTCTGCTGCTATCGCCAAGACGTACCGCCTGGACCCCAGCACCGGCACCTGGGACGACGCCGCGATCGCCGATATGCCCGGCGCCCGCTATGAGGCCGCCGGGGACCTGCTGAACGGCCGCTGGATCCTGGCCGGCGGGCGTAACGACCTCGGCCAGGTGCAGGGGGCTATCGCCTGGGACCCCACGACTAACACCTGGGCCACCGTGCCCGGCATGCCCACCCCCGTGTTCAATCCGGGCGCCGCCACGATAGGCGGGCGGCTGTATGTCGTGGCCGGGGATGCCTTCGGCAAGACGAGCGTTCTACGGAGCTATTCCGAAGGTTCGGCCTGCACCCCCACCAACACCCCCACCAGCACTCCCGTGCCGCCGACGAACACACCGAGCAGCACGCCGACCAACACCAACACGCCGACGGCCACGCCGACTGATACGAACACCCCGGTGCCGCCGACCAACACGGCCACACCGACCAACACCGACACGCCGGTGCCGCCGACCAACACGCCGAGCAACACGCCAACGCCTATCCCCACCGATACGCCGACGCCTATCCCCACCAATACGCCGAGCAATACGCCGAGCAATACGCCGACGAATACCAATACGCCGGTGCCCACCAACACCAACACGCCGGTACCCACCAATACGCCGACCGATACCAACACGCCGGTACCGAGCAATACACCAAGTAACACGCCGACCAATACCAACACACCCGTACCGCCGACCAACACGCCGAGCAATACGCCGACGAACACCAATACGCCGGTGCCGCCGACCGATACGCCGACGCCCATCCCCACTAATACGCCGGCGAACACAAGCACGCCGACCAATACCGCGACTCGGACGGCGACCAATACGCCGACCGATACGCCAACGAAGACGGCCACACCATCCAATACCGCGACCCGGACCGCGACGGCGACGGCAACCTATACCGCCACGCCCACCAACACGCCGATCAGCGGCACGGCCACGCGCACAGTGCGCCCGACCCGCACGGCCACCGTCACCCGCACGGCCACCGTCACCCGCACGCCGACCAATACGCCAACCCCGACGCCGTGCAGCGTGTGCAATCTCTATATCCCCGATGTCACGCTGACCTGCAACCTCGACGGCACCGTCCACTGGACGGCCACCGTGCACAATAACGGGTCATGCACCGTAGACACGTCGTGGCAGGTGCGCTTGCAGGTGCAGCGCAATTATCACGGGTTCAAGGATACCGTTACTGCCACGGGGACGGGCAGCTTTGCGCCGGGCGACACGGTGGTCAGCGGGGATCTGTGTGACGTCTTCCCGACCAACACGACCGGAGTCCGCGCGGCGTTTGCCCTGACCAGTGACCAGCGGCGCTGCAACCCCACGCATCTCTCCGCGGCTATCGAACCCTGCCCGGTCACGCCGGTCTGCCCCGCGGCCCCGGCCCCGGCGGCCCCCGATTCGCCTGAGGAGTAAGCGGGCGTTACGAACAGAGCGGCCTACAAGGGCTATACAGCGACGGGCGGTGGTTTCCCACCGCCCGTCGTCATGATGCCGGGAGCGGGTCACGCCCCGCTCCCGGCATTATTCAGTCTGCATCACCGGGCTGCGTGCCGAGGCCGGATTGCCCCGGCCCGCCGGGCAGCGCAGGCCCGTATCACGGTTTGTCGAGCTTGTAATACTCCTGCCAGACGGTGAACCCCAGCCGCCCGTAGAAGCCGATCAGCGTGGTCCAGTCGATGCCGCAATCGCGCACACCCCGATTGTAGAGGTAATCGACGCCCGCCGCGACCAGGCCCAGCCCTAACTTCAGGTTACGCACCTCCGGCGAGACGCCGAGCGGGCCGATACCGCCCCAGGCCACCGGGTCCATCGCGGGGTAGTAGAGGCTGCCGCCGCCCAGCACCGCGCTGGCCGGGTGGAACGTGCAGAGGAAGCCCTCGATGCGCCCGTTCCGGTCCACCAGCAGGGTCATGTCCTCCGGGGCATAGCCGCGGGCGAAGTAGCGCGAGATGGTATAGCGCCAGTTGCCGGGAAAGGCGCGCGCCATGAACTCTACGATGGCGTCTTCCTCGCCGGGGTGGCCCTGCCGGTACGCGAAGTCGCCCGCGGCCACGGCGGGCGGCGGCGGCGGCGACTCCCAGTCATCGAGCCGGCGGCGCAGGTCGGCGGAGATGCCGTCTTCGGTGTAGCCGCGCCGCTCCCAGAAGGCCAGCGAGTCGCTTGCCACCGGCAGGCCGGGCACGAGATGGTTTGCCGGCCCCTGCAGGGTAATCGACGTGGCGCCCTGGCTGCGCAGCCGCGCTTCGGCGGCGGCGAGCAGGCGGCTGCCGATGCCCTGGCGGGCATAGCGCGGGTGGACGGCCAGCGCCATGAGGTGCCCCGGTCCCTCGTGCCGCCGCAGGTCGGGGTTGGCCGCCAGTTCCCACTCCGGCAGGATGCGCGTGAGAGCGAACCCGGCCAGGGTGTCGTCGCCCGCGGGCAGGATGAAGCAATCGGCGGGCGAGAACAACGGGTCCTCATCCACGCGCTGCCGCCAGAGGGCCGGACTCAGCGGGATGCGGCCCTCGGTCGCGGCATCCCAGATTTCCAGCAGCGCGGGCATCTGCTCCGGCGTATAGGGCACGAAATCGGCGGTCGGTTGTTCGGTGTCAACAGTGGTCACGCGCACTCCCTCCATAAGATCCTGAAAAGCGGTCAGGCCCGCGCCCACCGGGAACTGGTCAGGAATGGCGACCGGCAGCCGGCCCGCGGGCGTATACGCGCCGAAGAGCAGATCGACTAACGCCAGCAGGCTCGTGGGCGGATCGCTGTAGGTGACGACATAGGCCGGGGCTGCGGGCAGGGCCATCACGTCATACGGCTCGCGGGCGGCGATGAGCACACTGGGCTTGCCCAGGTCGATCAGGCGCGCGGCCAGCGCGGCCTGATCGGCGTGCCGCGCGGCGTTGCGGGTGACGATCAAGAGCAGGTCGGCCTCCGCGGCCAGGCGCAAGGCTTCTTCGGCGTCACCCACGCTGTAGGGCGCGTTGTGCGCCCATGTCCGCAGGCCGGGCAGATGGCCTTCCAGGGCCGCGCGCAGGACAGGCCCCGGCTGCCACGCGCCCTCGACCATACTGACGATGATCGAATCGAAATCGACCAGCAGCGGGCGCTGCACACTCGCGGGGTTGATTGGCAACACGCCGCCGCGATTCCGCAGCAGCGTCACCGAGCGCCGGGCCACCGTCGCCAGGGCATCGGCTTCGTCCGCGATTTCCTCAGCGGCCCGCGCCTCATCAAGCGGGCTGTCCAGCGCCGCCAGCAACGGCGCCACAAAGCGCGCCTTGTGCGCGGCCACCCGCGTCGCCGCGGCCGCCACGTCAAAAGCCCCGACCTCCGCCGCCCGGATCAGCGCGTCGTAGCAGGTCATCTGGATGTCAAAGCCCCCGTTGGGGCCGAGCAGGCAGGCGCCCGCCTCCAGCGCCCATCGCGTGGCCTCGGCCAGGTCGTACTTCGCCAGGATGGCGAGCATACTCAACGAGTCGGTGAAGAGCAGCCCGTCAAAGCCCATCCGCTCGCGCAGGAGGTGTTGCATGAACCGCGGTGAGAGTGTAGCCGGGCGTCCGCTAGGATCGGCCTCCGGGTAGACAATATGCGCCGTCATGATCGCGGGCACCCCGGCGGCGATGGCGCGGGCAAAGGGCACCAATTCCACGGCGGCTAGTTCGTCCAGGGTCTTATGCACCACCGGCAGATCCAGATGGCTATCGACCGTGGTATCGCCGTGGCCGGGGAAGTGTTTGGCGCAGGGCGCGATGCCGCCCTCCAGGAAGGCTGTCACGGCGGCGACGACATATTCGCCCACCACCGCGGGGTCGCCCCCGAAGGCCCGGCTGCCGATGATCGGGTTCAGCGGGTTGTTGTTCACATCGGCGACGGGGGCGAAATCCATCGTGAAGCCGAGGCGGCGCAAGCGGCGCGCCGTTGCCGTCGCGCAGGCCGCCGCCACGGGCGGCCCCCCGGCCGCCGCCTGGGCCATCGGGCTGGGCGCTGTCAGGGCGCGCATATCGTTCGGCATGCGCGTGACGCGCCCGCCTTCGTCGTCCACGGCGATGATGAAGGGCGGCAGATCCAGCCGCCGGGCCAACTGCTGCAATTGCCGGTTGAGATCGCGCACCTGCCCGGCGCTGCGCAAGTTATGGCCGAACAGGATCACGCCACCGGGACGCGTCTGCTCCACAAAGCGCTCGACTTCGGGCGTCACGCTGGTCTCGGAAAAGTTGAAGAAAAACAACTGCCCCGTGGCGTCGCGCAGGCTATCCACCATCGATGGCTCCTTCCCCCGCCGGCCGGGCCAGCGCCTGGGCAGCAGCCAGGGCCGGGTCGGGCACGGTCACAACCAGCGCCACCGCCCGCCGCCGGCGAATGCGCCGCACGACCGCGGCGCGCAAGGCCGGGTGGGCGACCAGCAAGCTGCCGACCAGCGCCAGCGGCACCGGGCCGGAAAAGTCCAGTTGCCCGGCGGCGGCCAGCGCGGTCAGGGCCAGTTCACCGGCCGCCGTGGACACAATCCATCGGGCCACGGCATCTTCCCCTGCCTGTTGCAAGACAATCGGCGCCAGCCCGGCGATCAGGGCTTTGTCGCCCGCCGGGTAGACACGAGTGACGATCTCCTGCGGCTCCGTGAGATCCCAGGCCCGCAAGATCGCGGCTGTCAGCGCCGTCGCGGGGCCGCGCCCATCGGCGGCGCGGGACACCGCCTGCAACGCCGCCCGCCCCATGGCATAGCCGCTGCCCTCGTCGCCGAACACATGGCCCCAGCCGCCCGCGCGAGCTTGCCGCCCGGTGCGGTCCCGACCCACGGCGATGCTGCCGGTCCCGGCGATCAGGCACACTCCCCACGTCCCTGGCAAGGCGGCCAGACCGAGTTCCGCGTCATTGGTCAACCGCGTGCGATCCGCCAGATCGGCCAGTTGGGGCAGCAAGCGCTGTTTCTCACCGGGCCGATAGACTCCGGCCAGGCCGTACCAGGCCCCGGCCAGCGGCAGATCCTGGCCCGCAACCTGCGCCGCTTGCGCTACCGCCTGCCGGATATTCGCCACCGCCCTGTCAAAACCGGCGGCTGCCGGGTTGGCACTGCCCGCGCTGCCCCGGCCACATTCCTGCCCTCCGCCATCGACGATCACAGCGCGCGTGCTCGTCCCGCCGCCGTCGACCCCCACGTACAAGGCACCCATTGCTTACCCTTCGAGCGCGCGGCGCACCACCCCTCCCGCCGCGCGGAGACGCTCGCGCGCTGCTACGGGCGGCACCCCGGCCAGCGCCGCGACGATAGCGGTTTTCGTGTCGCCCGCATCCGCGAGCAGCGCCGTGGCGTCTTCCGTCGAGAGACCCGTCACCGTTTCCAGGATGGCAACCGCGCGCCGGCGCAGTTTGGCGTTCGTCAACTGCACATCCACCATCAGGTTACCGTAGGTCTTGCCCAGCCGGATCATTACGCCCGTACTTAGCATATTCAGGACCATCTTTTGCGCGGTGCCCGCTTTCAGCCGCGTCGATCCGCTGACGATTTCGGGGCCGGTTTCCACGGCGATGGTAATAGCGGCGGGGCGACCGATGGGCGGATCGGCATTACAGGCCAGGGCGATGGTCAAGGCCCCCACCTCGCGGGCATAGGTCAGCGCGCCCAGCACGTAGGGCGTGCGCCCGCTGGCGGCGATGCCGACCAGCACATCTCCGGCCCCGATCTGCAACCGGGCGGCGTCGGCCCGCCCCAGGTCCGGGTCGTCCTCCACCGCTTCGATGGAGGTGGTCAGCGCCGCCGGTCCCCCAGCGATCCAGCCCACGACCTGGTCTGGCGGCGTGTTGAACGTGGGCGGGCACTCTGAGGCGTCGAGCACGCCGAGGCGGCCCGACGTGCCCGCGCCCATGTAGATCAGCCGGCCCCCGGCGGCTAGCCGGTCGGTGATCGCGGCGATGGCGGCGGCGATCTGCGGCAACTGCTGGGCCACCGCCGGGGCGACGCTGGCGTCGGCTTCGTTCATCACGCGGGCCAGTTCCAGGGAGGTCATCCGGTCGATGCCGGCGCTGGCCGGGTTGATGCCCTCGGTCGCTAGCTGATCAAGCGCAAGCTCTGAATCGGACACAATTCCTCCGTGGGAGTGGCGGCGACCCGCGCCAGCAGGCGGCGGTAATTGGCCCCCGGCGTGATGGCGCCGGGCACCGCGGGCCGGGTGGCGCCGGTGCAAGACGGCACGGTGGCCGGGCAGCCGTGCAGGCCCGCGTAGCCGAGCAAGGCAAACACGGTCGCTTCCTTGGCTTTGGCCGGCAGCCCGTAGGCATCATGGAGCGCGATGGGGGCGCCGGGCAGGGCCGCGCGCAGCATGTCCAGCAGCACTGGATTGCGCGCCCCACCCCCGGCCACGATCACCTCGTCGATCCCAGCGGCGGGACCAAAGCGCGCGTAGGCATCGGCGATGCTGCGCGCGGTCAGCGCGGTGAGCGTCGCCACCACATCGGCGGGGCCGGCCCCTAGCGCCTCGGCACGATCCACCACACCCGCGCCGTAGGCGTCGCCGAACAACTCGCGGCCCGTCGTCTTGGGCGGCGCCATCTGGTAGTAGGGTTCAGCCAGCAGTTCGGCCAGCAGCGCGGCCTGCACCTGCCCGGCGCGGGCCATTTGCCCGTCTTGGTCGTAGGGTAGGGCGCCGCCGCTGTAGCGGCGCACGGCGTAGTCGATCAGGCTGTTGCCCGGTCCGGTATCAAAGGCCGTGGCGGTGCCGTCGGGCGCGACAAAGGTCACGTTGCCGATGCCGCCGATGTTTTGCAGCGCCCGGTGGCGGGTGGGGTGGCGGAAAAACAGGGCGTCGAAGAACGAGACGAGCGGCGCGCCCTGGCCCCCGGCGGCCACATCGGCCACCCGCAGGTCGGCAATCGTCGTCACACCGGTGTGCGCGGCGATAACGGCGGGCTGGCCGATCTGCAGCGTGGCGACCCGCCGGCCCGGTTCCACCAGGTGGTAGACCGTCTGCCCGTGCGAGGCGATCAAGTC
The DNA here is from genome assembly GCA_025927935.1 of Chloroflexia bacterium. Next base: position 14,710 of record JAICKM010000010.1, read on the forward strand.
GAGATCGGCGGGCGCCAGCCCCACCGCCGCGCAGGCTCTGAGCACCGCCTCGGCGAACAGGTCACCCAGGACGAAGCTCATCTCGGTCAGGTCGTCGATGCGGCTGGTCTCCGGGCGGCAGAGCGCCAGCACCCGGTGGCGGATCGGGGCGGGCAGGGGCATCTCCTGGAAGTGCCGCAGCCGGAACGCCAGCGCACCGGTGCCGCCGGCGGGATCGGGCGCGAACTCGCAGAGCGCCGCGTCGATGCCGTCGACCGACGTGCCCGACATCAGTCCCAGGACGCGCATCGGGTCAGCCATGCTAACCCTTGAGCGCGCCCATGCGGACGCCTTCCATGAAGTAGCGCTGGAAGGCCAGGAAGAAGAGGATCATGGGTATGGCGGCGATGGCCGCCCCGGCGAAGATCAGGCCGTAGTCCACGGCGAACTCGTTTTGCAGGCTCGCCACGCCCACCGGCAGGGTGAAGGTGCGCGTCTTTTGCAGCACGATCAGCGGCCACAGGAAGGCGTTCCACGAGCGCACAAACGTGAAAATCGCCAGCGCGCCGATAGCCGGCTTCGACAGGGGCAAGATAATCCGCCAGAAAATGCCCGGCTCGCTGCACCCGTCGATGCGCGCCGCCTCCTCCAGCTCGCTGGGCAGCGTCTGGATGTACTGGCGCATCAGGAAGATGCCGAACACGTCGGCGAGGCCCGGCAGGATCACCCCCAGCAGGTTGTTGACCAGATTCAACTGGCGGATCACCAAGTAGAGCGGCACCAGCGTCACCTGCGTCGGCACCAGCAGCGTGGCGATAATCATCCAGAAGAAGACGTTGCGCCCAGGGAAGCGCTTCTTAGCGAAGGCATAGCCCGACAGCGTGTCGAAAAAGATATGGAAGAGGGTCACACTCCCGGCGATAACCAGGCTGTTGACCATCCAGCCCCAGACGCTGGGCGCCTGGCGAAAGAGGCGCTCAAAGTTGGCGAACGAGGCATGCACCGGCAGAATATCCGGCGGGATCTTGATGCTGCTCTCCGTCGGCGTAAACGCAGTCATCAGCAGCCAGTAGAATGGGAAGAGCGAGATAATGGTGGTGACGATCAGCGCCAACCAGACGATCACGCGCGCGCCTAGTCGCCGTCCAGTGCCGGCCGGGGCCACCGGGATAGTCGGGGCGGTTGCTTGGAGCGAACTCATGTGGGCCTCCCGTTAGTATTCGACATCGCTCCGGAAGAACCGGAACTGGATAATGGCGACGACGGCGATCATTAAAAAGAGCACGAACGCCTGCGCCGACGCGACGCCATAGCGGAACTGCTGGAAGCCCGTGCGGTAAATCTGCGTCACGATCACTTCCGTGCTGTTGCCCACACCCGTGGGCACCATGACGATGATCTTATCGAAGACCTCAAAACTGGCGATTGTATAGAGTACGACCACATAGAGCGTGACCGGCTTGATCAGCGGCAGGGTGATGCTCCACCATTTGCGGAAGGCGCTCGCCCCTTCGATGGCCGCCGCCTCATAGAAATCTTTCGGGATGCTGTTCATCGCGGCGCTGAACAGCACAATGCCCGTGGCCGGGGCGCTGAGCACGGTCGAGAGCGTCACGCTGCCCAGCACGATATCCGGGTCGGCCAGCCAGGCCACCGGGTGGATGCCGACCAGGCCGATCACGAAGTTCAGCAGCCCCCATTGCGCGTTGAAGATCCAGCGCCAGACCACGCCGATGATCACGGCGCTGGTCACGGCGGGCAGGTAATACGCGGCCCGGAAAAAGGTCTGCGCGTGCTTGCCCAGCGGCTGAATGAGGGCGGCGATAATCAGCGCGACGAATACATTGGCGACGACCGTCACCACCGTGTAGAACAGCGTATTCTTCAGGGCCTCGACAAACACGCCCTGCTGGCTCGTGAAGGCTTCAACAAAGTTGGCGAAGCCCACCCAACGCGTCTGGCCGCGCAGTTGCACATCCTGGAAGGCGATGATCAACGAGGAGATGGCGGGCAGCAGGATGAACACCGTGAAGACGATCATGCTGGGCGCGATGAACACGTAGCTCCAGCCGTAGCGTTGCACAAACCGGGCGATCCCGCCCCGCTGAGCGGGCGCCGCGACCTCCACCTTGGGCAGCGCGATGCGTGACATGACCCCTCCTGGCAGGCGCCGTACTCCGGTCGGACCGGAGTACGGCGCGCCGCGTGGTTTACTTGAGCAGGTTGTTAATCTCGGTCGCCGGCCCCTTCATGGCCGCTTCCGGCGAGATCTTGCCGAAGACGGCGTTCTGGATATTCGGGTGGATGATCGTGCGGATCTCCGGCCACTTTTCGATGATCGGCGTCACGAATGTGTAGTCAATCATCGGCTCGAACTTGTTGATCGGGTCGAGCACCTTGACCGACTTGCGGGCCGCGGGCGCCAGGTAGTAGCCCTTCACGTCGTCGGCCACTTGCTTGCCGGTCAGGTAGCGGCCCAGGTCCATGGCGGCCTGCACGCGCGTCTTGTCGTCTTGCTGAGCGACGGAGATAAGGCCGACGCCGCCGGTGGTCACGTGCTTGCCAATCGACCCGATGGGCATGGGCAACACATCAAAGTTCATGCCCGCGGTGCGATAGGTGGCCGAACTGCCGCTCGGCTCACTATACATCGCCAGCGTCTTTTTGTCCTTGAAACCCGTCACCATGTCGGCGGGGGTCTGCGAACCGAACTCCGGCGGGGTGACGTGATGCACCTGGGCCAGGTCGACCAGCTTCTTGAGGCCGCTGATGGCGCCGGGGCTGTCAAAGGTGTAGGTCTTGTTGTCGTCCGACAGCGGCCGGCCGCCGTCGCCGTAGATGAACGGCCAGGTGTTGACCACGCCCGCGTCGATCACACCGCTGTAACCGTAGACCTTGGTACCGTCGGCGCGGGTGAAGGTCAGCTTCTTGGCAATGTCCACGAACTGATCGTAGGTCCAGTCCCCGCTCGGCTCGTCCACGCCGCGCTCTTTGAAGATGTCCAGGTTGAGGTACATGCCGACCGGCGGCACCCAGAGCGGCCAGGCATAAGCTTTGCCGTCGATGCGCACGCTGTCGAGAATGTTCGGGTAGATGTCGGCCTTGTCGTCCGCGGTGAGGTAGTCGTCAATCGGGGCGACGAAGCCGCCCTTGGCGAGCAGCGGCAGGATGTCCGAGGGCAGGCGGAAGATGTCCACGCCCTGGCCGCTCTGCACCGCCTGGGTCAGCTTGGTGAAGCCGGCCTGGTCGCCGGTGTAGCCGGTAATCTCCACGTCGATGCCGGGGTGGCTCTTCTTAAAAGCGTCCACCGCGGACTGAGTGAGCTTGCCGGTGGCGTTGTCGGGATTGTAGCCCAGGACCCAATATTCCAGGGTGCCGTGGAAGCCGCTGCCGCTCGCCGCGCCCGGAGTATCGGTGGCCGCCGCCGCGGGTGCGCTCGTGTTGGTCGCCGCCGCCGCGGGCGCGCTCGTGTTGGTCGCCGCCGCCGCCGCGGGGGCCGTGGTGTCGGTGGCCGCCGCCGCGGGCACGGTCGTATTGGCCGGCGGCGCGGCGGGCGTGCTCGTGGCCGCCTCCCCGCCGCAGGCCGACAGCGCGAGGGCCGCGATCACCAGCATCATAAGAACCTGGTACAGGTGCCGTTGGGTATGTTTCTTCACCGCTCTCCTCCTTGAGTAGAAACCGCTTGCGCCGCCGCCCCGGCGGCCTCGATGGGAAAGGACCGGCCCCGCGCCGCCGGTGGTTACGGGTAGAGCAGCCAGGGCGCCCGCACCTGCGCGAAGGCGCGTTCCGTGTTGCCCCAGCCGGCGGTCAGATCGGCCACAGTCGCCCCCGCGTCAATCGCGGGGCGGACGGTCCGCGAGCCGATCAGCCGATCAAAGTGGTAGAGGCCGCCCGGCACGACCGGCTCACGCCAGGCGAACGCCTCCGGGTAGAGCCGCCGCGCGGCCACGACCATATGCAGGCCCAGCGCGACGGGCCGCAGGGCCACGGCATCCGTGACATGGACTTGCACGCCCCCGCACACCTGGCCGGCGTGGCGGTCATAGGTGGGCAAGAAGCGGGTCGCGCGGAAGCGCACCCCCGGCAAATCCAGGCCGTTCAAAGTGGCGGCGAACGCCTCGCCGTCGATCCACGGCGCACCGATAATCTCGAAGGGCCGCGTGGTGCCCCGGCCCTCGGCCATGTTGGTGCCTTCCAGCAAACAGGTGCCGGGGTAGACGAGCGCCGTGTCAAACGCCGGGATGTTGGGCGAGGGCGCCACCCAGGTCAGGCCGGTGGCCGGAAAGAGCATGTCGCGCCGCCACCCGGCCGCCGGCACGACATCCAGCGCCACCCGCCCGCCGAGATAGGTCGCGTTAGCATAGCGCGCCAGTTCGCCCAGCGTCAAGCCGTGGCGCACGGGCACCGGCCACCAGCCGACGAACGAGCGGCAATCCGCGTCCAGCCCCGGCCCTTCGACGGTGCCGCCGAGCGGGTTGGGGCGGTCGATCACCAGCACGGGGATACCGGTCGCCGCCGCCGCCTCCAGCACAACACCCAGCGTCGAGGGGTAGGTATAGTAGCGGGCCCCGACATCCTGCATGTCGAACACCAGCAGATCAATCCCGTCGAGCGCGCCCGCCGGGATGCCGAAGTCGCCGTCGGATTGGTACAGGCTATAGAGCGGCACCGGCCCGGCGCCGCGCACCTCGCGCGTGGCGTGGGCGATAGACAACGCATCCTGCATGATGCCGTCATAGCCGTGCTCCGGCCCGAACAGCGCGACCACCCCCGCCCCGAGATCGGCCAGCACCTCCGCCGTCGGGCGGAAGTCCGCCGCCAGCCCGGTGTGATTCGTCACCACGCCCACGCGCCGGCCCCGCACGGCCTCCGGGCGTTCACGCAAGGCATCCAGGCCGCTGTTCATGGCTGCGCGCCCTCCGTGGCGCCCGGCAGATCATACATCAGCCGGGTCGAGAAGGTGTATTTATCGCCGCGATAGACCGACTCGGCATACTCGACCACCTGGCCGCCGTTGGCAAACGTCCGGCGGCGCATGCGCAGCACGGCGGCGCCCGCGTCCAGTTGCAGCAGCCGGGCTTCGCCGGGGCGGGCCAGGTCGGCTTCGATCTCCTGCTCGGCTTCGCTGAGCACCAGCCCGAACCGCTCGCGCAGCAAGGCATACAGCGAGGTACTCGCCAGGTCGGCGTCCAGTAGTTCCTCGCAGCCCAGGAAGGTGATATGGGTGGTTTCCATCGCCAGCGGTTCGTCGTTGGCAAGCCGCAACCGGCGCAGGAAGAAGATGGGCTGCCCTTCGCGGACGCGCAGCCGCGCCGCGACCTCGGTATTGGCGAAGACCATCTTCTGGTCAAGCACCTGCGCCCCGGCCCGCAGGCCCCGCGTTGCCATGTCCTGGCTGAAGCCGGTCAGCACGGTCAACTGCTGGGTGATGCGGCGGCGGGCCACGAACGTGCCCTTGCCCTGCGCGCGATAGAGCAGGCCGTCGCGCACCAGTTCCGTCACCGCCTGCCGCGCCGTCATGCGACTGATCCCGTATTGCTCGCATAGCTCGCGCTCCGAGGGGATCACGGTGCCCGGCTGCCATTGCCCGCTACGGATCTTGGCATGCAAGATTTCTTTAAGCTGGTAGTAGCGCGGCAGCGGCCCGCCTTTGACGACTGTGCTCACGGCGCCTCCTGGGCGATGCAGGTATATAGATCTAGTTGTATAGTTGTATATACCAGTGACGAGTGTAGCACAGCCCGTTGGCGCTGTCAATGGGGGCGCGCGAAAACAAGACGTGGCTGCCGGGGCCAGGAGGAGGGCAGGCCGCCGCCCCGCTCAGTCGTCCGCCGCCAGTAAGATCGCCTCCGCGAACGGCAGCGCCTGCCCCGCGGCGAATGCCGCCGCGAAGGTCGCATCGCCCAGGGCGGCGCGGGCGGCGGCCATCCACTGCTCGTGTTCCCGGCGCGCCCACGGGGGCATCGTGTCCCCGTGCGCCCGCAGTGGCGCTGCCGCCGCTCCCAGCAGGCGCGTCGCGCGCAGCGCCCCGCCGGGCCGCCCCTGGCCGATCGCCGCTCCGCCTAATCCGGCCAGGCACTCGGCCATCCCCGACATCATTCTCAGGTCCTGCGCCAGTCTCAGGGCTTGCCGAAAGTATCCGGCGGCGGTGGTGTGGTCTCCCTCGGCATTCGCGACGCTCCCTAGATTGAGGAGGGAGTTGAATACCACACCACGATCCCCTACTTCCTGGCTGAGGCCCAGGCCCCGCTCGGCCAGGACACGCGCCGCCGGGTAGTCGCCCTGCCACTTGGCGACGTACCCCTGCCGCTGAATCGCATAGGCGATGAATCCCTTGTCGCCCAGTTCGCGGTGGAGAGCCAGGCTCTGCTCCAGCAGCGTGCGGGCCACCGGGTAGTCGCCCTGGTGCCCGGCCAACCAGCCCAGGTCGCCGAGCACGCCGGCGACAAGCCGGGTATCACCAAGCTCTCGGAACTGCGTAAGGGCGTCTTCCAGCAGCGCGCGCGCAGCGGTGTAATCGCCTTCAGTCCGGGCCAGGTTCCCCAAGGCAATGAGCCCCATCGCGACGTTCCGCCGGTCCTCCAGCGCTCGGAACTGGGTCAGGGACTGTTCGTAGAAGTCGCGCGCCGCCGCTAAATCCCCGCGCCCATACCCGGATACCGCGTTGCCCAGGCTACCCAGCGCACGGGCGACCGTCAACGGATCGCCGCATTCCCGCGCCAGGGTCAGACTTTGCTCCAGCAGATCCGGGGCGGCCGGGAGGTCCCCTTGCTCCAGGGCCAGAAACCCCGCGGCGTACAACGCCCGTGCCCGATCGCGCCCCACCGTCGCCGGGTCCAGCGAGGCTGCCGCCGCCAACGCCGCCGCCAACTGCTCCCGCCCTTCACTCCAGTAGCCCCGCACCACCCAGAAGCCCCAGATCGCGGCGGCGCTACGCAACGCCGCCGCGGGGTCGTGCGCCGTCGCCCAGCCCAGCGCCGCCCGCAGGTTGTCGTGCTCGCGCTCCAGCCGGTCCAACCAGCGCGCCTGCTGTGGCCCCCACAGTTGCGCCTCGGCCTGCTCGGCCAGCGCCAGGTAATATGCAGTGTGCCTGCGCCGGATCTCCGCGGTTTCTCCGTGCGTTGCCAGTTGCTCCAGTGCATATTCGCGTATCGCTTCCAGCAGCCCAAAGCGCACCCCTCCAAGGGGCGCTGGGGGCCTGTCCTCCTGGACCAGATGTTTGTCGGTGAGGGACAACAGCGTGTCCAAAGTGGAAACCGGCGCACTAGGCGGGTCCGCGTTTATCCCGTCCAGTGCAGTAGCGGTGAAGCCGCCCACGAACACCCCTAGCGAGCGGAATAGGCACTGCTCAGCTTCCCCCAACAGATTATAGCTCCACGCGATGGCTCCGCGTATGGTCTGCTGGCGGGCGGGCAGGTCGCGCGCGCCGCCGGTCAACAACTGGAGGTGGCTGCCCAGGGCCCGGCGCATGGCTTGCGGGGTGAGGTGGTGGGCGCGGGCCGCCGCCAGTTCGATTGCCAGCGGCGCCCCGGCCAGCGCGATACAGACTGTCGCGACATCAGCGGCGTTTTCCTCGGTCAGGGCGAACGCGGGCTCCACCGCCTGGGCACGCTCCACAAACAGCGCCACCGCCGGATAGCCCACCAACTCGGCTAGCGCGGGCAGTTGGCGCGGGTCGGGCAGGCCGAGGGGCGGCACCGGAAAGCGGCGCTCGCCCCGCACGTGCAGGGCCTCCCGGCTGGTCACCAGCACCTTCAGCCAGGGGCTGCCCTCCAACAACTGCACCACCGCCGGGGCTGCGTCGAGGACTTGCTCGAAGTTGTCCAGCAGCAGCAGCATCCTCTTCCCGCGCACATAGCTCATCAGCACCCGCGTGATGGGTTGGTCGCCCGCCTCCTGCAACCCCAGCGTCCGTGCCACGGTAGGCAAGACCAGGTCCGGATCGCTCACCGGGGCCAGGTCCACAAAGAACACGCCATCGGCGAAGTGGCTGACCAGCCCCGCGGCCACGTGCAGGCCCAGGCGGGTCTTGCCGATGCCGGGCGGGCCGGTGAGGGTCAGCAGGCGCGTCTTCGGGTGCCGCAACTGATCGTGGGCGGCCGCGCCCTCGCGCTCGCGCCCGATCAGGGGCGCGAGCAGCGCCGGCAAATTGGTCTGGTGCAGATAGACGCTGCGCCAGGGGGCGCGCGAGCTGCCCTCGCCGGCCACCAGGTCCCCATCGGCGCCGGTGGCCGGCCTGGTGCGGGCAAAGGCGACGAACGCGGCGCGCTCATCTGCGGGGATGCAGAAGTAGTCCGCCAGGAGCTCGGCGATCTGGCCCGACGGACGGCGTTCGCCCGCCTCCAGCTTGCGCAGCAGAGCCGCCGAGAAGCCCAGATGCTCGGCGAGTTCGTCCTGGGTCATACCGCGCGCATGGCGCTGCTGATGCACCCAGCCGCCAAAGGTCCGACTATCGCTCATCTCTGATCCTCAGACCCCTGTGGCCCGCCAAGGCCATGCTTACCACCGGCAGGGAGGAGTATAGCAGGTTTTGTAGCGATTGTGTAACGCCCGCTTACAGCGGTTCCGCCCTATACTGATGACAAGACCCCATCATTCGGGGCCACTGGCGAAAGGAGCGCAGTGGTGAGGACACCCCGGCATTACAAACGCACAGATCTGTTTCTGGTGCGGCTGTGGCCGGAGGAGAGCGAGGACGGGAGCACCGCCGGCAATGACAGCGGGCAGGTCGAGTGGCACGGGAAGGTGCAGCGCGTCGTGGACGGGGAATCGCACCCGTTTCGGAGCCTGCCGGGTCTCGTCGACGTGCTGCTGATCATGCTGGGCAACAACAAGGAGAGGTAAAGACCATGAGCCGATTTATACACCAATGGACGGCGCGGGTGGTGTTGGGACTGGCCCTGGCGGTGGGCCTCGTGCCGGTGGCCGCCGCGCACCCTGCGCTGCAGGCCGGCGACCCGGCCGCAGTAGTGAACGCCTACATTGCGGCGTTCGGGAACCCGGAAGCCCAAATCACCATGGTTACTGACGATGTAACGCTCCAGATTGTGCCGCCGCCTCCCGGTACACCGGGTGTCTGGTCCGGCAAGGCGCAAGCGGCCGGTCAGTTTGCGTTCGCCAAAAGCCAGAACCCCCACGTGGAGCTAGTCGGGAGTTGGCAAGTGAGCGGCGACAGAGTCAGCGGGACCGTCATGGTGACGACGAACGACTTCGTGAAGTACAATCTTGGCGCCGTCCAGCACCAGTACGACTTTGTCGTGCAGAACGGCAAGATCAAGTCGTTCACCTCGACCATGGCTCTGTTCGAGCGGCCGCGCGTCCAGGCGGCGGTCCAGGCGTATGCGGCCGCGCATCCCGCTGCGGCGCCCCCCGGCATGCCGACGACCGGCGCACCACCGGCGCTGCTCCCGCTCCTCATCGCCATGGGGATGCTACTACTGACGCTAGGTGCGGCGCTCCGCCGGCGCAACGCGTAAGGCCGGCAAGAGCAGGGCCTAGAATAACGAGATCGCGAAGGGTACTCAGGGAACAATCCAGAGACCTGTTGTGGTTGCCCAAGCAGGGGAGTGCGGAGGACCTTCCACAACAGGTCTTTGGATTCTTCACGCAGAGATAACTAACGGGGTACGGGCTAACGCACGGCCAATTCGAGGCGATGCTCCACGGCCCAGGCGGCGAGTTGCGCGCGGGAGGAGAAGGCAAGCTTGCCGAGCGCATTGCTGACGTGCATCTCCACCGTGCGGTCGGAGAGCACGAGGCGTTCGGCAATCGCCTTGTTGCTGAGGCCGCGCGCCACCAGCGCCACGATCTCGCGTTCGCGGGCGGTGAGCGGACTCGCCCCGCCGGCTACCGGCGGGGCCTGGCGCTGATTGCCCCGCCCGGTCGCGGTGCCGAGCGCCTGCTGCGCCAGCGGATCGCGCAGGAAGCAGGCGCGCAACTGTGGCTCGTCGATGCCGGCGAGTACGGCTTCGGCGGCAGCCTGCGCGGACGCGAGCGCGGCTTGCGCGCGGTCCGTATCCCCCCGCGCGCGGGCCGCCCGGCTGCGCTCCAGGCTGATCCGCCAGCGCAGCCCGCGAGGTCCCCGGCGGGTCGCCACCGCGTCGGCGTCCGTGAGCAGCGCCTCAACCTCCGCCGGGCGGCCCAGCGCGCCCAGCAACTGCGCTTTCAGCAACAGCAGATGGGCGGGCGCCTGCTGGGCCAGCAGCCCGTCCACCAGTTCCAGGGCTTGCGCGGGGTGGTTGCGCGCCCGTTCGATCAGCGCCATGGCATAGGTCGCCTGCCGTTCCCAGGTATTGGTCGCCCGGCCGATAGCCGGCTGGAGCGGTTCCAGCAGCGCCGCCGCGCCCGCCAGGGCGCCCTGTTGCGCGCGCACCGTCGCCAGCAGGGCGGCGATGCGCAACTCGCACTGGCGCGCCCCGGCGGGTTGCGCCATACCGAGCGCCTGCTCCAGCCGGGCGCCCGCCTCCGCCAGATCGCCCAGGTCAAACGCCGCCAGCGCCAGCGCGACCAGGCTGAGCACTTGCCACTCGGCGTGGTCGATGGCCCGGGCCAGGGCCAGCGCCTCGGTCGCGGCCCGCCAGGCGGCCCCGTACTGCCCCGCGCCGATCTGGGTGTAGGCGCCCAGGGCCAGCGCATAGGCTTCGCCGGCCCGCCACTCGATGCGCCGGCTCAGCGCCAGGCCCCGCTCGGTGCAGGCCAGGCACTCTTCCGGCGGCGCAGCCTGCACGCACATCCCGTCGAACTGCGTCACCGTCATACCCAGGCTCGTCTGGCACGACGCAATGCGCTCCCGGTCATCCAACTGTGTGAACAGCGCCAGGCTGCGCGCCCAGTAGTGGTGTGCGTCCTCCGCCTGTCCGGCCAGGTAATAGTTCATGCCGATCAGGTCGAGACTGTCGGCGATGCCCCAGGTATCGCCCAGGTCGGTGAACAGGGCCAGCGCCCGCTGGTGATTCGCCATGCCTTCGGGCAGGCGGGCCAGGTTATCGAGCACGTTGCCCACCCGGCTCAGGGCGCGGGCCTGCGCGCGGGGATCGGCGGCGCCGGCCAGGGCCAGCATCTCTTCGCCCAGCGCCAGCGCCTGCCCATAGTTACCGTGCCCCGCTTCCAGCCCCGACAGGTCGTAGAGAATCTCCTGTTCAAGCCGGGAGTCACCCTCCTGGCGGGCCAGACGTCGCGCCGCCGTGTAGTCCGCTTCGGCGGCCGCCAGCTGCCCCAGCAGGGTATATACCCTGGCCCGCGTGTGGTGCAGTTGGGCGAGATCCGCGGCGGGCACATCCCCCATCCGGGATGCTGCATCCAGCGCGCGGGTGTAATGGCCGATGGCCTCGGCGTTGGCGTCGAACGCCCGCGCCTGGTCGCCCGCGCGCACGCCGTAGTTGTGGGCGGGCGCCCAGCCGCCCGCCGCATAATAATGGTGGGCCAGTTCGCCCAGGCGGCCCGCGGTGCTGCCCTCGCGCTGGTAGATCTGCTCCAGGGTCTCGGCCACCTTGCGATGCAGCGCCCAGCGCTCCTGCGGCAGCAACCGCTCATAGATAGCGTCGCGCGTCAGGGCGTGGCGGAACAGATAGCCTTGGTGGTCCCAGCCGAAGCGGCGCTCCAGCGAGATCAACTGCTGGTTGAGCAACTGCTTAACCGCGACCAGCAAGGCGTCCTCCGATAAGCCCGTGACCTCTTGCAAGACCGCGAAATCGAAGTAGCGCCCGACCGTGGCCGCCGTATCCACCACCTGCAACGTAACCGCGTCGAGTCCGTCCAGGCGGCGCAAAATCGCCTCGCGCACACTGCGCGGCAGATCGAGCTGATCGATGGCCGTGCGGTCCCAGGCTGTGCCGACGGACAAACGATCGCCCGCCTCACCCAGCGCCTTCAACAACTCCTCGACGAAAAAGGGATTGCCCTCCGTGCGGGCATAAACCGCGCCGGTGAACTCCGCGCTGATCGGCGCGTCGAGCGCGAAGACCTGGGCGACCATGGTGCTGATGCCAGCGGGATCGAGCGGCTGCAAGCGCACTTCGGTAATAAGCCGCTCGCGTTCGAGATCGGCGATGCTGCGCTCCCAGGGCGTGCCGGGCCGGGCCACCGGCTCATCGCTGCGGTAGGTGGCGAACAGCAAGATCGCATCGCCGGTAATGCGCCGGGCCAGCAGATGGAGCAATTCCAGGCTGGTATCGTCGGCCCAGTGCATGTCTTCCATACCGAACAGCAGCGGGCGCTCAGCGGCTAGGCCGGCCAGGAAGCGATAGACGGCCTCGAACAGACGGCGTTTCTCGGCGGCGGGCGCCAGCGGCGGGCTAGGCGCGGCATCCGGCAACAATGCCGCCAGTTCGGGCAGCAACTTCAACAACTCAGGGGCATGGGGACCGAACAGCGCGGCCACCTCGGCGGGGGGTAACGTGTGGAAGTAGGCGCGCAATGCGTCCAGCAGGGGCGCGTAGGGCAGATGTGCATCGTAAGGCGAACAATGCCCGATCAGCACGCGCCATCCCTGGCGGCGGGCGCGCCCGGCCACTTCCAGCAGCATCCGGCTCTTACCGATCCCGGCATCGCCCGCGACGAGGACAGCCTGCCCCTGGCCCGCGGCCACAAGTTGCCACTGCCGCTCCAGCGCTTCGACTTCGCGCTGGCGGCCAATGAGCACCGGGCAGGTATAGCGTCGCTCGGACATAACTTCAACCGTGGCAAAGCATTTACTAACAAGGCCCGGCTTGGTGCCGGGTTCTGCAGGAGGATGCGGCCAACACCTTACTTGTCAGCAGTGTAGCGCATCACCGGCTGAGTGTCAATGCTATAATACTGCTATCCGTTCATATTCACCGCAGAGACGCCGAGAACGCAGCGATCCTTAATTAGGAGGGTTTTACAAGATTTCCTCGGAGAGATGGCGTCGCGCCGGTACCGCGGTTCGATGGGCGGCAGGCGTTGTCACGCCTAACTCCGGGTCGTACCTCATCTGATCCTCTGCGTTCTCGGCGTCTCTGCGGTGCGAATCCGGATTCGCTGCCCCGCGCGGGCGGCGAACGTAAGAAGGAGGGGGACATGGATACGTTCGTGACCTGGTGGAAGACCGGCCTGTCGCCGTGGGTCAAGTTCGTCTACCTGGTGCTTTTGCTGAACGGCCTGCCCGCTTTCGTCATCCTGATGACGATCCCCGACCAGACCGAGCAGTGGTTCGTCTGGACCGTCACTCCCCCGGCCAGCGCCCGGTTGCTGGGCGTCATGTACGGCAACGCGCTGCTGCTGGTGGGCCTGGGCGTGCTCCAACCCACCTGGGCACGGGCGCGCGT